>NZ_JAWLRY010000070.1:0-1071 GCF_033142325.1 Rhodococcus sp. IEGM 1370
GCGAAGCTGAGAATTTAAGCCCCAGTAAACGGCGGTGGTAACTATAACCATCCTAAGGTAGCGAAATTCCTTGTCGGGTAAGTTCCGACCTGCACGAATGGCGTAACGACTTCTCAGCTGTCTCAACCATAGACTCGGCGAAATTGCATTACGAGTAAAGATGCTCGTTACGCGCGGCAGGACGAAAAGACCCCGGGACCTTCACTACAGCTTGGTATTGGTGTTCGGTTCGGTTTGTGTAGGATAGGTGGGAGACTGTGAAGCGGTGACGCCAGTTACTGTGGAGTCGTTGTTGAAATACCACTCTGATCGTATTGGATACCTCAACCTCGGACCATGATCTGGTTCAGGGACAGTGCCTGGTGGGTAGTTTAACTGGGGCGGTTGCCTCCTAAAATGTAACGGAGGCGCCCAAAGGTTCCCTCAGCCTGGTTGGCAATCAGGTGTCGAGTGCAAGTGCACAAGGGAGCTTGACTGTGAGACTGACAAGTCGAGCAGGGACGAAAGTCGGGACTAGTGATCCGGCACCGGCAAGTGGAAGCGGTGTCGCTCAACGGATAAAAGGTACCCCGGGGATAACAGGCTGATCTTCCCCAAGAGTCCATATCGACGGGATGGTTTGGCACCTCGATGTCGGCTCGTCGCATCCTGGGGCTGGAGTAGGTCCCAAGGGTTGGGCTGTTCGCCCATTAAAGCGGCACGCGAGCTGGGTTTAGAACGTCGTGAGACAGTTCGGTCTCTATCCGCCGCGCGCGTAAGAAACTTGAGGAAGGCTGTCCCTAGTACGAGAGGACCGGGACGGACGAACCTCTGGTGTGCCAGTTGTTCCACCAGGAGCACCGCTGGTTGGCTACGTTCGGAAGGGATAACCGCTGAAAGCATCTAAGCGGGAAGCCTGTTCCAAGATGAGGTTTCTCACCCCCTCGAGGGGGTAAGGCCCCCGGCAGACCACCGGGTTGATAGGCCAGAACTGGAAGTCGGGTAACCGATGCAGGTGACTGGTACTAATAGGCCGAGGACTTACCACAAAGAAGCTACGCGTCCACTGTGCAATATCTGAAACAACACACG
>NZ_JAWLRY010000071.1:0-888 GCF_033142325.1 Rhodococcus sp. IEGM 1370
GTTCTCGCTGTCATCGCCCTCAAGGCGCAGTACCGTCTCGATGTGCTGCTCGACGTCGCCGGCTTGGCCCGCTCGACGTTTTTCTACCGTCAGGCGCAGTTACGTCGGCCCGACCCGAAGTCCGCGTTGAAAGCTGCGGTGACCAGCGCGTTCGAGAACAATCACCGACGCTACGGGCATCGGCGTGTGCACCGAGTCCTCGTCGACAAAGGGTGGCGGGTGGCGAAGAAGACGGTGCTCGCGGTGATGCGTGAGCTCGGGTTGGTCTGTGTTGTGCGGAGCCGTCGACGGTATGTCTCGTATCAGGGTCAGGTCGGGGCGGTCGCGGCGAACGTCCTCGATCGTCAGTTCACGGCGGCGGCCCCGAATCAGAAGTGGGTCACCGATGTCACCGAGTTCCGGGTCGGGGACGCGAAGTTGTATCTGTCGCCGGTGATGGATCTGTTCGACCGTCAGATCATCTCGTATTCGATCGGAAAGTCTCCGACGACGGAGTTCACCAACCGTTCCCTGCGGGCAGCATTGGACACCCTCGGTGAACGGGAGTGTCCAATTGTGCACTCGGATCAGGGTTTTCACTATCAGCACTCTTCGTGGCGACGGTTGCTGGCCGATGCGGGAGCGATCCAGTCGATGTCCCGCAAAGCGAACTGCTACGACAATGCGATCATCGAGAACTTCTTCGGTCACCTCAAAGAAGAGATGTTTCATCACGTCCGATACCTGAACCTCGACGCCTTGCGCACCGCGATCGAGGACTACATCGACTGGTTCAACAACGATCGCATCTCGCTACGCCTCGACGGCCTGAGCCCGGTGCGATACCGAGCCCAGGCCCTCGCGGCCTAGGATTTCCATTAACCGGTCCAACCCACGGGGACCAGTGCA
>NZ_JAWLRY010000072.1:0-865 GCF_033142325.1 Rhodococcus sp. IEGM 1370
TTTCGTTGGACGGTGCCTGGGGGACGTGGGTGGGGCGCTGGACTGCGGAGGAGAACCGTCACGGCATCGTCATGCGCGACTATCTGGTGGTGACTCGTGCGGTGGATCCCGTCGAGTTGGAGCGCGCTCGAATGCACCACATGACGGTTGGTGTCGATGCGCCGATGGACGGTGCCAATTTTCTGCATTCGGTGGCGTACGTGACGTTCCAGGAGCTGGCGACGCGGGTGTCGCACCGGAACACGGGATTGGCGTGCGGAGATCCGGTGGCGGACCGAATGTTGGCTCGTGTTGCTGCGGACGAGAACCTGCACATGATCTTCTACCGCAACCTCGGTGAGGCCTCGCTGGATCTGGTGCCCGATCAGATGGTCCGCGCCATCACCGATGTCGCGACCGACTTTCAGATGCCCGGCCTGAACATGCCCAATTTCCGCAAGAACGCGATGACCTTGGCCAAGCACGGGATCTACGATCTCCGGCAGCATTTGGACGAGGTGTTGATGCCTGTACTGCGCAAGTGGAAGATCTTCGAGCGCAACGATTTCACGGGTGAGGGCGAGCGGGATCGCGATCGACTGGCAGCGTTCGTCGAGGACTTGGCCGAGAAGGCAACCAAGTTCGAGGAGTCCCGTGATCGACTACTTGCCAGGGAGGCAGCGCGCGCCGAGAAGGCGTCCTGACCTGCTGCGCTTTCGTTGGCCAGAGTCGTGATCGGGTCTCGGAGGTGTTAGAGTCCGGGCATCGTTGGGTCATGTGAGGCGATGGCCGTAGTGCGTGGGGAGGGCCGATGGTGCCTGGGGGGTATCGGGTGAGTGGTGGTGTTCTCTTCGGTGAACGCTGCCTCCGATCGGCCGAATCATGG
>NZ_JAWLRY010000073.1:0-827 GCF_033142325.1 Rhodococcus sp. IEGM 1370
CGGGGAAATGACCGAATGGCAGAACCGGCCACTCGAGCGCGTGTATCCGGTGATGTTCATCGATGCTGTGCACGTCAAAGTCCGGGACGGTCAGGTCACGAACCGGCCGATGTATGTCGCGATCGGTGTCACCGTGAACGGTGAACGCGACATCTTGGGGATCTGGGCCGGCGAGGGTGGTGAGGGCGCGAAGTTCTGGCTCGCGGTTCTGACGGAAATCAAGAACCGCGGTGTCGCCGACGTCTGCATCGTGGTGTGCGATGGACTGAAGGGTTTGCCGGATGCCATCAACACCGTCTGGGAGCTGGCGGTGGTGCAAACGTGCATTATTCACCTGATACGCAACACCTTTCGGTTTGCATCGCGGAAGTATTGGGATGAGATGGCGCGTGATCTGCGGCCGGTCTACACCGCTCCGTCAGAGTCTGCGGCGAAGGAACGATTCACCGAGTTCACGAAGAAATGGGGTCAGCAATACCCGGCGATCATCAGGATGTGGGACAACGCGTGGAGTGAATTCGTTCCGTTCCTGGACTACGACGTCGAGATCAGGCGGGTGATCTGCTCGACGAATGCGATCGAGTCCGTCAACGCCCGCTACAGGCGCGCAGTGCGCGCTCGTGGACACTTCCCGACAGAGCAAGCGGCCCTCAAGTGCTTGTATCTCGCCACGCGGGCACTGGACCCCACCGGGAAAGGTAAGGCACGATGGGCGATGAGGTGGAAGCCAGCGCTCAACGCGTTCGCGATCACCTTCGAAGGACGCATCACCCCGAACGGAAACTAACCGACGCCAAGGTCGGATCCACCGTTAATCTGACACTCCC
>NZ_JAWLRY010000074.1:0-812 GCF_033142325.1 Rhodococcus sp. IEGM 1370
TCCCGTTCGGCGGCTTCCCTTGGGGCCGCATCGCATTCGGTCAATCCGACGGGCCGCTGCTGCCTCTGGCTGCGGTGATCGGCGCGCCGGGGTTGTCGTTCGTCGTGGTGCTGATCGGGTCCGCTCTGGCCGGCGTCGTTGCCTCCGGTCGCATCACCCGCAGAACTGCAGCAGCGTCGTGCATCGGTGTGGCCACTGCTGTAGGGGCGCTCACGGTGGTGGCTCCACTGTTCGCTCCGCCGCCGCAGGACACGGTCACCGTCGCCTTGGTGCAAGGCAACGTCCCGCGTCTCGGTCTCGACTTCAACGCCCAACGACGCGCGGTTCTCGACAACCATGTTCAGCGCACCATCGAGCTCGCCGCCGACATCGACTCCGGCCGCGTACGCGCACCCGACCTGGTCATCTGGCCGGAGAACTCCTCCGACATCGATCCCCTGCGCAACCCCGACGCCGCCGCACGTATCGACGCCGCGGCCCGCGCCGTCGGAGTCCCCGTACTCGTCGGCACGGTTCTCCGCCGAGACGACGGCACCACGAGCAACACCTCGATCGTGTGGGATCCCGTCACCGGGCCCGGGCAGAGGCACGACAAGCGGCAACTGGTGCCGTTCGGGGAGTACCTGCCGATGCGCACGATCGTCACCGCACTCTCTCCCTATGCCGCCCAGGCAGGAAACTTCACCCCGGGCCAGGGCAACGGCGTCCTCGACCTCGCCGGAGTGCACGTCGCGGTGGCCACCTGCTACGAGGTCGCCTTCGACTCGTTGCTCACCGACTCCGTGCGCGCCGGTGCCCAGCTGATCGCAGTG
>NZ_JAWLRY010000075.1:0-798 GCF_033142325.1 Rhodococcus sp. IEGM 1370
GCTAACCGGTCCTCTTAACCTTCCAGCACCGGGCAGGCGTCAGTCCGTATACATCGTCTTACGACTTCGCACGGACCTGTGTTTTTAGTAAACAGTCGCTTCTCACTGGTCTCTGCGGCCCCACCCAGCTCAGGAAGTAAATTCCGTCACCGGACAAGGCCCCCCTTCTCCCGAAGTTACGGGGGCATTTTGCCGAGTTCCTTAACCATAGTTATCTCGATCGCCTTAGTATTCTCTACCTGACCACCTGTGTCGGTTTGGGGTACGGGCCGTGTAACAACTCACTAGAGGCTTTTCTCGGCAGCATAGGATCACTGAATTCGCCTCAATCGGCTACGCATCACCTCTCAGGCTCGATGAACGGCGGATTTGCCTACCGTTCGCCCTACAGGCTTACACCAGTACAACCACTGACTGGCCCAGCTACCTTCCTGCGTCACCCCATCGCTTGGCTACTACCAGATCAGGTCCCACGCATCCACCACACGCCGGCCACCCGAAGGCGGCAAGTCATGTGGATTCAGGGTGGTTAGTGTCACTGATTCACCATGGGCGCGGTTACACGGGTACGGGAATATCAACCCGTTGTCCATCGGCTACGCCTGTCGGCCTCGTCTTAGGTCCCGACTCACCCTGGGCGGATTAACCTGGCCCAGGAACCCTTGGTCATTCGGCGGACGAGTTTCTCACTCGTCTTTCGCTACTCATGCCTGCATTCTCACTCGCGCAGCCTCCACACCTGGATCACTCCGATGCTTCCATGGCTGCACGACGCTCCCCTACCCACCCACACACCTG
>NZ_JAWLRY010000076.1:0-549 GCF_033142325.1 Rhodococcus sp. IEGM 1370
CCAACCCTGCCCGACCGCTGATGACAGCATCTTTGCCGCAGTAAATTGCCACCGCGGTGGCGCGCTCCATCGGCGTCAGCGAGCGATTCTTCAAGAACACCAACCCAGGTAGTGCCCGTGACCAGCTGCCGTCCGGCTGGGTGCGTCGAACGATTGTCTTCGACGCCACCCCGAGCTCGAGGAGATGCGCTGTCCTCATGAAACCGCGATCGGACGCGGCCGCAATCACCTTCGCATCGATTCGTGGTCCACCCCGTTTCATGCCCTTGATGATGCACAATCCAGAAACCCCGAATCCGACACGACGATGGGAAACACATTGCCCTGTGGATAACTCACGTCCTGTGGACAAACTCCGCCCACGAGCGCCTCACCAAGATCGAGTGCACTCGGCAAGCCGCTGCCCGCACTCGACCCGAGGTCCACTCGATGTGCCATTGACTGGCGAAAAGGCCACTGAAGGTCGCATTGAGTGGGACTGTCTGAATAACGGTTGATCCGGTCCTTGGTTCGACACGCCGAGCTCAGCTTGGTGGGAAGGATCGACGA
>NZ_JAWLRY010000077.1:0-538 GCF_033142325.1 Rhodococcus sp. IEGM 1370
CCCCGACGACCTTGTCGGTGATGCGGGAGATGGTGTCCTTCGATACCGTCGCGCCATAGATGTCCTGAAAATGCGCGGACACCTCACCGGTCGTCAAACCCTTTGCCGTAAGCGACAATACGATCTCATCGATCCCAGTCAGCCGGCGTTGACGCTTCTTCACGATCTGCGGCGCGAAGGAGGAATCGATGTCCCGCGGGACTTCGATCTCCACCGGCCCGATCTCGGTAAGCACCGTCTTCGAGCGAGTGCCGTTACGGGAGTTGCCGCTGCCGCGGCCAGCAGCATCATGTTTTTCGTAGCCGAGGTGCTCGGTCATCTCCGCATCCAACGCGGTCTCGAGGACATTCTTGGTGAGCTGATTGAGGAGCCCGTTCGGGCCCATCAACTCCACGCCCTGCTCCTTGGCTTGCGCCAGGAGCTGCTCGGCCAACTGCTTCTGATCCACCTCGGTCGCTGCCATGGGATCCAGTGTTTCGGTCATCGTCGATCCTTCCCACCAAGCTGAGCTCGGCGTGTCGAACCAAGGACCGGATCA
>NZ_JAWLRY010000078.1:0-533 GCF_033142325.1 Rhodococcus sp. IEGM 1370
ACCGCTCGGGCCAAAAGTTCCTGATCGACACGACGAACACGGGGTGGGGACTTTTATCTGGCCACCAGTGGGGACCTCGACCTGGCCACCAGTGGGTACTTTTTCATGGCCACGGACAACTGCCCCGGAGCGTTGGCCCCGACGCAGACGCGCGCGCATTCGCCATCCGCGCGCACAATCGCACCCCGACCAGTCACCATTTCCCGCGCACCTGACGAACGCGCGCGCATTCGCGACGATCCGGGCCTGGACCCGGGTGACCGGCTCGCGTTCGTCACTCCGCGCGCTGTCGCAGGCAACCCAGACGCGTCGACCCGCACACCGCCGCCCCTAACTGCCCCGGAGCGTTGGCCCCGACGCAGACGCGCGCGCATTCGCCATCCGCGCGCACAATCGCACCCCGACCAGTCACCATTCCCCGCGCACCCGACGAACGCGCGCGCTTTTGCGAAGAGCCCCTCTTTGCCAAGCTTCTGGTGAGTCATTCGAGAAGCTATGGAGGGTTACTGCATGTTGAGTGCTGAGTTCACAGG
>NZ_JAWLRY010000007.1:0-225789 GCF_033142325.1 Rhodococcus sp. IEGM 1370
GTGATGTCGTCGTCGCCGCCGCAGTTCTGGAGGTCGGTGAGGTCCTGCAACCGGATGTGCAGGTTCAGGTGCGGGCGCTCTCCGCCTTCGATGGGGCGATCGCTCGAGGCGAGGTACTGGTCGAGGATGTGTCCGAAGGCGTCGGCTCTGCGCTTGGCGGGGCTGCGATCGTCTGTGATTTTGAGTGTCCCGGTGCCGTCGGCGGCGGGGTGGGGTTCGGTCAACGGGGAGAGTGCGGTGAGCAGTTTCTCGCCGGTGACAGCATCGAAGTCTCCTTTCAACACCAACCGCCCGTTGAGGGTTGTGGAGGCGAAGAGTTCGTTGCGGTCGGTGTTCTCGGCGGGTGGTTTCCTGGTGCCGAAGCTGTCTTCGAGTCTGGTGATCGCTGCTCGGATCCGGCCGGTGCGCGCGTCGGGTCCTGTCGCAGATTTGATCAAGGCGGCGCGGGCCATAACGCGACCCTCTTCCGGGAGGTTCTCCGGTGGTGTTTCGGCGAAGGTGAGGATCAGCGCGGCGTGGTCGATGGTCATGACGCCGGTGTTCACGGCGTCGGCGATGTCGGGGAACGCGGCCATGCCGCGGGCGAGGGCGACGATCTTGGTGGCTTTGGACGGTGAGAGCAGGGTGGTGGAGGTCAGCCAGCCGGCGGGTCCGGGGAAGCCGAGTTTCTCTCGGCTCACGCGGGTGTCGATCTCGCCGACGAGAGAGATCCGGCGGGCCTCCAACAACTGGATTCGGTGGGAGACCGCGGCGGCGTCGGCGAGCAGTTCGCTCTCGCTCAGTTGCCAGATCTCCGTGGTCATGGACTAAGTGTATCGAACGCGCGTTCGACTGGCAACCATAGTGCAATCGAAAACTATTGTTCTGCATAAGGATTCGAGAATCGGAACCTGTCGGTGGCGTGTGATAGGCGTTGGTGGAACCTGACGTCAGGTGATGTGCTCAGTCAGCTTCTCTGGCAACGGTTTCCAGCTCGGCTCGATATGCGGCCCACCAGGCTTCGTTGCCGTCGGTCATGTTCTCGTTGCCGAGTCGTAGGCCTACGGAGTTGTCGATGAGTTCGCGCACGATGTCCGCATGCCCAGCGTGCCGGTTGGTTTCGGCCACGAGGTGCACGAGCACGCGGTGCAGGGTTACTTCCTGCTTCTCGACGGGCCAGTGCAGGACGCGTCCGACAGCGTCGAGGTCGTTCGTTTCGATGGTCCTGTCTGCGTGCTTCCAGGCCTCGCGGTACAGGGCGACAATGGATTCGGTCGATTCGTCGGCAGCGGCCCACATGTCGGAGTTCAGGCGGGCCATGGCCGCTGCCTCCAATTCCGCGAACCGAGCTGGAAACTCACGTCCGAAGGTGGGGCCGAAATAGCCGTATTCGACGATCGACAGGTGCTTGATCAAACCCAACAGGTTCGTACCGGTCGGCGTCATCGGCCGCCGTTTCTGGTATTCGGTGAGGCCGTCGAGCTTCCACAGCATGTTCTCGCGGGCGATCCGCAGGTACTGGTGCAGCTCGTCCTTCATGCCGTTCAGCTCACCGACGCGTGCCAGACGAGAGCGGCAGCCAGCGCACCGAGTCCGTTCAACGACCAGTGCAGGGCGATGGGCGCGATCAAACTGCCGCTACGACTACGCAGCCACGTGAACACGACACCCGCCGCCGCAGTGGCCACCACGGCCAGCGCTATGCCGACGATCTGCCCGAACAGCCCGCCGCCGAGAAAACCGCTCAGCCCGACGTTGCCCGCCGTCAGTCCCAGCGAGGACGCGATGTGCCACAGACCGAACAGCAGAGACCCTGCAGCGAACACACCCCGAGCCCCATAGATGCGGCCCAAGGTACCGTGCAGCACCCCGCGGAACGCCAGTTCTTCCGGGATGACGGTCTGCAGGGGGATGACGATCATCGATGCGACGATGGCGGCGGAGACGGTTGCGTATCGGTCGGCCATGAAGAACGGGCGAGTCAGTGGCAGCAACGCGCCGATCGCGACGACGGTGAGGACGACCCCGACGGCTCCGAGTGCGTACAGGGATCCGGTCTTCCACTGCTTCGGAGACAGTCCCAGCTCGGCCCATCCCAGACCGCGTCGGTTCGCCAAGACGACGAGCAGAACAGCGGCGATCGGGACCGTCGCGATACTGGCCCACACCGTGGTGAAGTGCGCGATGAGGTTGGTGCCCACGAGCACGAGGACGACGATGGCGACGTCGAGGTAAGCGTGGAAGGTGCGTCGGGGTGCCACGCTCCCGGCTGGATTCACAGCAAGCATTGGATCGAGTGTACTGGCGTCAGCTGTGAGTGACCGATGAATCGAGGCTTCGGTCGAGGCCTTTGCCGTCGTAGATGCGGGTGAACACCACGCCGAACACGAGTCCGATGAGCAGCCCGAGAGACGTCATGCCCACCGAGTGCTGCAGGCCTGCGTCGAGCGAGGCGTTGAAATACAGGATCGAGCGGGTGCCGAGGAAGATCTGATGCATCGGCTCGAACTGCGCGAGCCAGGTGAAGATCGGCGGACTCGCTTCGAGGGGGATGGTGCCGCCCGATGACGGCAACGCCAGGATGATGAACACGATCAGATTGATCAGCAATCCGGCCGTGCCGAACGCAGACATCACCGCCAACGCCGTGATGCCCACCGCGGTGATCGCGAACGCGCCGTACGTCCACAGGGTCCATGCATGGGTGATCGGCATGCCGAGCAGATGGCTGATCAGCAGATACAGGGCAGACACCAGCATGGCGAGAACCACCATCACGAGCCATTTCACGAGCAGCGTCTGGAAGCGGTTGATCAGGGTCGGTCCGCGGTGGATGTACTTGGGACCGATCTCTGTGGGTGTGAACCCGAGTAGTCCGTCGACGAGTGCGCTGACGATGGTCGCTCCGGTGAAGCCGGCCAGGACGAGCAAGAGCGCGTAGTAGAAGGCGGACAAGCCACCGCCGGTGCCGTCGGGCAGAGGATCGTATTGGGCAACGATCACATCGATCGGTTGTGCGAGGGTGAGGGCACTCGCACCGGAGAGCTGAGTATCGCCGAGCTGCTGGCGCACCTGTTCGGTGATCTGTTGTCCTACAGTTTCATTGACCGACTCGAATGCCGGTGACGCCACTCCGGTCACGAGCGACATCCCGAAACTGCCGGCACGTGGGTTGGTGTAGACCGTGATGATCGGCTTCTCGACGTCCCCGGGAATCACACTCGCCTGAGCGAGGATTCCCATCCTCTTGGTGAAATCGCTCGGGATGACGATGGAGCCGTAGGCCTCTGCCGTCGACAGCAGTGATTGCGCCTGTGCCGGACCGACTTCCCGGAAGTCGACCTTCTCCGAATCGACGTTCTGCAGCAGACCGTCGACGATGTCGTTGCCGATGTTGCGCTGCTCGCCTGCGAGGGTGTCGCCCTCGTCCTGGTTCACGATCGCGATGGGGAGGTCGTGCAGATTGTTCCTGGGGTCGAGCACACCGCCCAGGTACAGCGCGGCGAGGAACGACATCAGTGCCGACACCACCAGGATGGGCGCGAGCCAGAAACGCGGCGAACGAAGGACGTCGGCCATCGACCGAGGAGTTCTGTCGGAGGTCACCGGATCAGTGTCGCAACTTCGGCTCCCATATGCGCGGCAGTTCGACCTATGGAATGTCGACCGGCCGGAAGGGATTCGGCCTCGGCTGGTGGTACGCCAACCAATGTGAGTGGAACCTCGTATCAGGCTACGAGACCGGAGTGGAGCCTGCGGAACGACCGCAGGCTCCACGCTTCACATGCGGCGCAGCCGCTCAGGTCAGGCGTTGGCCCGACGCGGCAGCTTCCATTCCGGACGCACCCAGTGGCAGGTGTATCCCTCGGGGTACTTCTGCAGGTAGTCCTGGTGCTCGGGCTCGGCCTCCCAGAAATCTCCGGCCGGGGTCACCTCGGTGACGACCTTGCCGGGCCACAGTCCCGACGCGTCGACGTCGGCGATGGTGTCCTCGGCGACGCGCTTCTGCTCGTCGTTCAGGTAGAAGATCGCCGAGCGGTAGCTGGCTCCGATGTCGTTACCCTGACGGTTCTTGGTGGTGGGGTCGTGGATCTGGAAGAAGAACTCCAGCAGATCGCGGTATGTCGTCTGGGTGGGGTCGTAGACGACCTCGAGGCCCTCGGCGTGATTGCCGTGGTTGCGGTACGTGGCGTTGGGGACCTCGCCGCCGGTGTAGCCGACGCGGGTCGAGATCACTCCCGGGAGCTTGCGGACGAGCTCTTCGGCTCCCCAGAAGCATCCTCCGGCGAGAATGGCGGTTTCGGTGGCTGCAGACATCGTTGCTCTCCTAGTTCTTTATCGGTCGATACGTGGGGTTCAACGAACGAGGCGGCGTCATAATTCCGAGTCGTGGGTGCGTTCGCCGACCTCGAGAACCAGCTTGCCGGTGTTCGCCCCGTCGAACAGCAGGTTCAGGGTCGATCCGAAAGCGGGGACGCCGCCGATCTCGATCTGCTCGCGTGCGGTCATCTTGCCGCTGGTGAGCAGTTCGGACAGCGCGTCGATGCCCTCCTGGTAGCGATCGAGGTAGTCGAAGATGATGAACCCCGTCATCGATGCCCGATTGATCAGTAGCGATAGGTAATGCGCCGGGCCGGGCTGCGGGTCCGTCGCGTTGTAGCCGGAGATGGCTCCGCACAACACCACTCGCGCTCCCTTGCGCAGTCGGGAGAGTGCCGCGTCGAGAATTTCGCCGCCGACGTTGTCGAAATACACGTCGATGCCCTTGGGCGCAGCCGCCTTCAGGCCCTTGTACACCGACTCGTTCTTGTAATCGATCGCCGCGTCGAAGCCCAGTTCTTCGGTGAGCCACGCGCACTTCTCGGGTCCACCGGCAATGCCGATCACAGTGGCTCCCTTGGCTTTCGCGATCTGCCCCGCGATACTGCCCACGGCACCGGCGGCTCCGGAGATCACCACGGTATCGCCTTCGGTGAGCTTGCCGACGTCCATCAGACCGAAATAGGCCGTGAGACCCGGGAATCCGAGTGCCCCGAGCCAGGTGGGTGCAGGCGCGATGGATTCGTCGACTTTCTGTACCCCCGTGCCGTCCGACAGTGCATGCTCGGTGACGCCGAACGAACCCGAAACGATCTCTCCGACTGCATAATCGGGATGGCGAGATTCCAGCACCCGGCCCACGGCGTGCGCCCGCATCACCTCGCCGATGCCGACGGGCGGCACGTACGAGCGCGCATCGTTGAGCCAGCCGCGCATCGCCGGGTCGAGAGAGACGTAGTCGACGGTGACGACGAATTCGCCGTCACCAGGAGTGGGAATCGGTTCCTCGGTGAGGTTCCACGTCGATTCGTCGGGACGTCCCACCGGGCGCTGGGCCAGCCGGATCTGACGGTTCACAGATGTCATCTACCGTTCCTTCCACATCGAAGACGTGCATGTCGAAAACAGGGCACTTCGACACTAGGGCAGAATGACGTCACGATGACCAACGCGCCGAACACCACCCGCCTCGCCCCCCGACTCGTCGCAAGCGACGTCGACGGCACCCTGCTCGACCAGCACGAACGTGTCACCGAGCGCACCAAGCGCGCCGTCTCGGCCGTCGTGGCCGACGGAGTTCCCTTCGTGCTGTCCACCGGCAGGCCGCCGCGGTGGATCCACCCCGTCGTCGATCAGCTGGGATACGCGCCGATGTCGGTGTGCGCCAACGGTGCGGTGATCTACGACGCCGCCAACGATCGCGTGCTCAGCGCCGAGACGCTGTCGGTCGAGACGCTGCAGTGGTTGGCCGACGTCGCGTATCGCGCGCTCCCCGGCTGCGGACTTGCCGCCGAGCGAGTCGGCCGAACGGCACACGACTCGGCCACACCGCAGTTCGTCAGCTCCCCGGGATACGAGCACGCCTGGCTGAACCCGGACAACGTCGAGATGACCGAGGACGACGTGGTCGACGTTCCGGCCGTCAAGCTGCTGATCCGGTTGTCCGGCTCCACCAGCGGACACATGGCCGACATCCTGTCCCCGCTGATCTCCGGTCGAGCCGACCTGACGTTCTCCACCGACAACGGACTCATCGAGCTGTCGGCACCGGGCATCACCAAGGCGTCGGGCCTGGCCAAGGTCGCCGAGACGCTGTCGGTGGACGTGCAGGACATCGTGGCCTTCGGCGATATGCCCAACGACGTGCCGATGCTGTCGATGGTGGGCCTGGGCGTCGCGATGGGCAACGCGCATCCCGCTGCCGTCGCGGCGGCGAACGAAGTGACCGTCACCAACGCAGAGGACGGAGTGGCACAGGTTCTCGAACGTTGGTGGTGACCCTCAGGTCTCCCGGCATATCCGAACACGAAACAAGGGCCGAGTCACCACGGTGACTCGGCCCTTGTCGACTGTCGGAACTCAGCCCACGGGTGCGGGCTCCGGTGCGGGAGCAGGCTCAGGTGCAGGAGCCGGTTCCACCGGTGCTGCGACGGGGTTCTGCATCTCCGCGTTGTAGGTGTCGTTGTACGTCTTGATCACCGTGGTGACGATTCCGGTGAGCTCGTTGAAGATCAGCGAACCGTTCTCGAAGTCGGTACGGAAGCCCTCCGGCACCCGGAACTCGTCCGTGATCGGCAGGCCGAGGATGCCGTCGACGCCACCCTGCTGCACGTACTGCTGGAAGATCTTGCCGATCACGGCCACGGCCTGACCGGCCATGTTGGTGATGATCTCGCCGTTGGCGAACTGCGCCTTCTCACGGCCGCCGCTCACCTGCACCAGACCGCTCACCGGAACGCCGAGCGAGCCGGTTTCTCCGCCCGACGCCAACCACTTCTGTGCGACGGGACTGGTCGCCGCCAGCCGCTGCAGCTCGGCGACCAGGGCCGGGATGTTTTCGCCCAGAGTGGAACTGGCGTCCGTGCCCGGTCGTGACGGTGCCGGGTCGGTCACTGCGGTGTCGGGTGCGGTATCGGGAGCGTCGGGTGATGCCGGAGTGGCATCTCCGCCGCCGCCGAGATTTGCCGCAGCGATGTCGCGGATCTCTCCGAGCCGTGCGTATCCGGCGTCACCGGGGCATTCGGTGTTGCCGACGTCGCGGTGACCGAAGATCACCGGCAGGTCGACGCTCTGGCCGCGGCCGACGAACGTGAAATCCGTTCCCTCCGAGGTCATCGTGGTGGTGCCCTTCGGGTCGAGACCGGCCTTGCCGAGTCGCCATCCGAGGAACTTGCCGACCGAATCGATGGTCTCCTGCGAGGGATCCTCGTTGGAGTAGTCGCCCATCATGGCGATGCCCATCGTGTTCTCGTTGAACCCGCCCGAGTGTGCGCCCTGGACCGGCTTGTCCAAGCCGCCCGCGCGGCCCTCGAAGATCTGGCCGTACTTGTCGACGAGGACGTTGTAGCCGATGTCGCACCAGCCGAGTGTCTGCGCGTGGTACGCGTAGATGGCGCGGACGATCTCGGCCGATTCGGACTTGGAGTAGTCGTTGCTGCCTGCGGTGTGGTGCACGGTGGCACCGCCGAGGAAGTCGTCGACAGTCGGTGTGGCGCAACGGATCGACTCGTCTGCACCCCACTGAGCGCGGGTGATGACCTTGGGACCTGCGTCACCGGCGACGGGCGTGGCGATGTCGTTCAATGCGGAGTCGACCGGCGACGTGCCGGGGGTGATGAGCACGGCACTGATGTCATTGACCGCAGCAGCCAACTGGTCCGCCGTGCCTTCCGGCGCGGCCTCGGGCTGGGCGGGATCTGCTGCAGGTGCCGGGGCCGCAGGTGCCGGCGCCGCGGGATCGACCGGTGCCGGATCCTGTTGACGCAGAGGCGTGCTCGACGACGCCGGGGTGTAACCCAACGGCTGTTCCGCAGCAGCGGGTGCCTCGGCCGGAGCGTCCGCAGCAGGCAGCTCGACGACCGGAACCTCGGGAACCGGTGCAGTCGCGAAGCTTTCGGGAGCTGCACTGCTCGTCAGCGGCGTCAGCAGCACCTGCACTGCATTGGTCAGTCCGACGAAGATCGGTTCGGTGCCCTGCTTTTCCGCAGCGGGAACGGCGTCGCTCGCAGTGGTATCCACCGGCGCAGTCTCGAGCCACGGGCCCCAGGATCCGTCCTCTAGCTGGCGGCGAACCTGAGCGGTCGCACCGTCGAGCTGCTCGGAGGTCAGGGCCACCATGCTGAAGGGAGTGTCCTGCTTGATCTCCTTGACGGCGGCACCGAGCGGCGGGCCGGTCGGATCGGCAGCTTCCGGATTCACGGGCAGGGGACTGACCGGCGCGGATGCGTCGACCCGGGGAACGGGTGCCTGTGCTGTCGCGTTGCCCGGCGCGGGCGTGGTCAGACCCGGGATGTCGGGGATCTCGATCGGCGGGATCACGATGGAATCCGGCAGCGGTAGGTACTTCAGATCGGAGAGCCGCAGATCCGGCAACGGCAGTCCGGTGAGTTCCTGCAACGGAATGACGATGTCCGGTGCGGAACTCAGCGCGGTCTCGACGATCTTGGTCGGCACGGTGACCGGGGTTGTCTCGTTGGCCGGTCGAACTCCGGTTGTCGTGCTGTCGGTGAGGCCTGCGACCGCAAAGGGGGTTGCGACGGCCAGTAGTGCGACAGCACCGAGAACGATCGACGGCTTCGTTCGACGGTTCGGCAAGGCGGTACTCCCTGGTTGTTGGTAGGTACGCGTCGTAGGATCCAGCTACTGAACAACATGAATCACATCAGCAACATGAGTCCCATCAGACACAAGGCTAAACCTTAGCTTGACAGTTAGCCATCGGCGGGAAGTTCGAGCGGCGCGGCGCGTCGGACGTGTCCTCTACGCTTTCGAGCTGTGACTGTGCACTTCATCGGAGCCGGACCAGGTGCTGCCGACCTGCTCACGCTGCGGGCCGTCGAGTTTCTGCGGTCGAGCCCGGTCTGCGTCTACGCCGGTACCTACATCGACGACGCCATCCTCGAACACTGCTCTGCAGGCACCCGGCTGGTCGACACCGCGAAACTCGACCTCGACGCCATCACCGAAGAGTTGGTCGCTGCCCACGAGCGTGGCGAAGACGTCGCGCGCCTGTGCTCGGGCGACCCGTCCCTCTACTCCGCGTTGGCGGAGATGTCCGCTCGACTCGACGCCGCAGGCGTGCCCTGGGACGTTACCCCTGGCGTTCCGGCCTACGCCGCCGCAGCCGCCGCATTGGGCGTCGAGCTGACGGTTCCGGAAGTGACGCAGTCGGTGGTGCTCACGCGCGCACAGGCCCGCTCGACGGCGATGCCCGATACCGAGGCGCTGAAGAACTTCGCCGCCACCAGGGCGACGCTCGCGCTGCACCTGGCGATCACCCGCACCCGCATCATCGCCGACGAACTGAAGGAGTTCTACGGTCCCGAGTGCCCCGCCACGGTCGTCTTCCATGCCAGCAAGCCGGACGAGCTGATCCTGCGCGGTACTTTGGCCGACATCGCCGACCAGGTCGAGGCCGCCGACCTGCGACAGGCGGCGGTGATTCTGGTGGGGCCAGCCCTGGCTCGACGCGTCGTCACCGAATCCCACCTGTACGACGCGTGCCGGGACCGCTCGTGAGAATCCATCTGATCGGCATCGGCAGTGGCCACCCGGATCAGGTGACCGTCCAGGCTGTCGAGAAACTGCGGGCCGTGGACGTGTTCGTCGTCGCGGACAAGGGTGCATCCGTCGGCGACCTCGCAACAGCCAGGCAGGAGATCCTCGAGCGCCACCACGGCGGCAGCTACCGGGTGATCGAGGTGCCCGACCCGCCACGCGACCGATCGCCCCGGCAGTACGAGACCGCTGTCCTCGATTGGCACGACGCCCGCGCCCGCGCCTACGCCGATGTGCTCGACGGCCTCGCCGACAGCACCGTCGTCGGATTCCTCGTCTGGGGAGACCCCGCGCTCTACGACAGCACGATCCGCGTCGTCGAGCGGCTGGCCGCGTTGCGCGGCGACATCGAGTTCGATGTCACACCCGGCATCTCCAGCGTGTCGATGCTGGCGGCGAGTCACCGCCTCGTGCTCAACCGCATCGGCGGGCCGATCGTCATCACCACCGGCCGCAACCTGGCAGGCGACGTCGCCGCCGGTCTCGACAACCTCGTGGTCATGCTCGACGGCAATTTGGCCTGCAGCGCGCTGACCGGCGCAGGGTGGGGTATCCACTGGGGTGCCAACCTGGGGACGGCGGACGAGAAGCTGGTGGCGGGCCCGCTCGACGACGTGCTGGGCGAGATCCGCCGCGCCCGCGAGGAGGTCAAGTCCCGGCACGGCTGGGTGATGGACACCTACCTGCTTCGACGCCTGCCCGGTTGACCTCCGACCGGCCGACCGACGCCTGGCGGGGCAGAGCGGTCACGATCGTCGGATACCCTGGTTGCCCGTGACTGCTGTAAGCCCCGAGACCACCTCTTCCGACGCCTCCGTGACCGGCCGATACGACCTCATCGTCGTCGGATCCGGGTTCTTCGGACTGACCGTGGCGGAGCGGGCGGCGTCCCAGTTGGGCAAGCGTGTCCTCGTGCTGGATCGGCGGCACCACCTGGGCGGCAACGCGTACTCCGAGGCCGAGCCCGAGACGGGTATCGAGATCCACAAGTACGGCGCGCATCTGTTCCACACCTCGAACAAGCGGGTCTGGGACTACGTCAACCAGTTCACCGACTTCACCAGCTACCAGCACCGTGTCTTCGCCCTGCACAAGGGCCAGTCGTATCAGTTCCCGATGGGCCTGGGCCTGATCTCGCAGTTCTTCGGCAAGTACTTCTCGCCGGCCGAGGCGCGGGCACTCATCGAAGAGCAGTCCGACGAGTTCGACTCGAAGGATGCGCAGAACTTCGAGGAGAAGGCGATCTCGTTGATCGGGCGCCCGCTGTACGAGGCGTTCATCAAGGATTACACCGCCAAGCAGTGGCAGACCGATCCGAAGAATCTGCCCGCGGGCAACATCACCCGGTTGCCGGTGCGGTACACGTTCGACAACCGCTACTTCAACGACACCTACGAGGGACTGCCGGTCGACGGCTACACCGCGTGGCTCGAGAAGATGGCCGCCGACGAGAAGATCGAGGTCCGGTTGAACACGGACTGGTTCGACGTCAAGGCCGAGCTCGTGGACGAGAGCCCCGACGCTCCCATCGTCTACACCGGCCCACTGGACCGTTACTTCGACTACTCCGAGGGCGAACTGGGTTGGCGCACAATCGATTTCGAGACCGAGGTACTCCCGACGGGTGACTTCCAGGGCACCCCGGTGATGAACTACAACGACGGCGACGTGCCGTTCATCCGGATCCACGAGTTCCGTCACTTCCACCCCGAGCGCCAGTACCCGACCGACAAGACGGTCATCATGCGCGAGTTCTCCCGCTTCGCCAAGAGCGGCGACGAGCCGTACTACCCGATCAACACTCCCGACGATCGGCAGAAGCTCGAGGCCTACCGCGACCGCGCCAAGGCCGAAGCGGCCGCGAGCGGAGTGCTGTTCGGTGGCCGACTCGGCACCTACCAGTACCTGGACATGCACATGGCCATCGCGAGCGCGCTGAACATGTACGAGAACACCCTGGCCCCGCACTTCGAGACCGGTGCACCCCTGGCGGGCGACAAGTGACCGCCAAGCACCTCCTCGAGGACGGCATCGCCGACGCCGCGCCGGTTCTCGGCAAGTCACTGTTGCAGCGAGTATTGCTGCCGCGCTCGGGTGAACCGCTCGACGTACGCACGCTGTACCTCGAAGAAGCGCTCACCAACGCCAAACGGGCACACTCGCTCTCGCGGACCTCGGTCACGATCGGCTCCGAGTCCGAGGTGTCGTTCTGTACCTACTTCAACGCATTCCCGGCCAGCTACTGGCGGCGCTACAGCGTCCTGAAGTCCGTGGTGCTGCGCGTCGAGGTCTCCGGACACTGCCGAATCGACGTCTACCGGTCCAAGGCCGATGCGTCGCGCATCCACGTCGAGGGCCGCGAGGCCGTGGACGGCGATGCAGCACAGGAGTTCCTGATCGACCTCGGTCCGTTCGAGGACGGCGGCTGGATCTGGTTCGACATCACCTCCGATTCCGAGGTGGTGCTCGAGAGCGCGGGTTGGTACGCCCCGATCGAGGCTCCCGGTGAGGCCACCGTCGCGGTCGGCATCCCCACGTTCAATCGCCCGACCGACGCCGTCAAAGCCCTTGTGGCTCTTGGCTCGGATCCGTTGGTTCTCGACGTGATCCAGGCCGTCATCATGCCCGATCAGGGCACCCGCAAGGCCAAGGACGAGCCCGGATTCGACGAGGCCGCAGCTGCCCTCGGCGGCCGACTCGCCATCCACGATCAGGCCAACCTCGGCGGGTCCGGCGGATACAGCCGCATCATGTACGAGGCACTGAACAACACCTCTTGCCAACACATCCTGTTCATGGACGACGACATCGAGATCGAGCCCGACTCGATCCTGCGGGCGCTGGCCATGTCGCGATTCGCCAAGGTCCCCACGCTCGTCGGTGGCCAGATGCTCAACCTGCAGGCGCGCAGCCACCTGCACGTCATGGGCGAAGTGATCGATCGCGGCAACTTCATGTGGACCGGCGCACAGAACGTGGAGTACGACCACGACTTCTCCGAGGACCCGCTGCGCACCAGCAAGCTGCTGCACCGCCGCATCGACGTCGACTACAACGGCTGGTGGATGTGCATGATTCCGCGCGTCGTCGCCGAGGAACTGGGGCAGCCACTGCCGCTGTTCATCAAGTGGGACGACGCCGAATACGGCTTGCGCGCACGGGAAGCCGGCTACCCGACGGTGACACTGCCGGGTGCGGCCATCTGGCACATGGCGTGGAGCGACAAGGACGACGCCATCGACTGGCAGGCGTACTTCCATCTGCGCAATCGCCTCGTGGTCGCATCGCTGCACATGCCGGGCGACGGCAAGGGCCTGGTGCTCGACACGATCAAGGCCACGGTCAAGCATCTGCTGTGTCTCGAATACTCGACGGTCGCCATTCAGAACCTCGCGATCCGCGACTTCCTGGCCGGCCCCGAGCACATCCTCGAGATCCTGCCCACCGCGCTGCCGACCGTGCACGCGCTGCGCAAGGAATTTCCCGACGCCGTCGTCGTCGGCAGTTCCACGGAGCTGCCCCTCGCGTCCGGTGAGGAAGTGGGATCCGTCGGGCTGCCGACCAACCCGCTCGCCAAGATCAACCGGTTGGCAAAAGGCTTGCTGCACAACGCAAAGCCTGCGCACACCCAGCATCACGACCGCCCACAGCTCAACGTCCCGACTCTCGACGCGCGCTGGTTCCTGCTCTCTCAGGTCGACGGCGTCACCGTCACCACCGCCGACGGCCGGGGCGTCGTCTACCGCAAGCGAGACCGCGCTCAGGCCGCGGCGTTGCTCAAGGAAGCACTGTCGCTGCGCAAGCAGTTGGCGGCCGAATTCCCCGCCCTCAAGGCTCGGTATCGCGATGCCGTGCCGCACCTGACCAGTAAGGAAACGTGGGAACGTGTCTTTCGTTACCAGGCGTAAGGGCCAGACCGAGGCCCCGACGGAAGTTCGGATCCTCGAGAAGGTGCAGAGCACCGTCGGCAGTGCACCGGGCGCGATCACCGTCGCCCGCGGCATGTCGCACTTCGGCGAACACGCACTCGGCTGGGTCGCGATCGCCGGTATCGGTGCTGCGCTGGACAAGCCGCGTCGGCGTCAGTGGGCCTCGGTGGCAGTCGGGGCAGTGGGCTCCCACGCTGCGTCGATCGTCATCAAGCGAATCGTGCGCCGGCCACGTCCCCACGATCCGGCCGTGCGCATCAACGTCTCGACGCCCAGCAAGCTGAGCTTTCCGTCCTCGCATGCGACATCCACCACAGCCGCCGCGGTTCTCCTCGGCCGGGTGACCGGGCTACCGTTACCGGCGGTCCTCGTGCCACCCATGCTGCTCTCGCGCTTGGTGCTCGGAGTCCACTACCCCACCGATGTGCTGGCAGGATCTGCACTCGGCGCGTTGACGGCTGCGGCCGTCGTGAAGTTCGAAGGAGACAAATGAGCGAGGATGCCGCACCCGTAGGCGCGCCGCCGAAGAACCTGGCGGACGGCATCGTCAAGGCGCTTCGTCCGCGTCAGTGGGTCAAGAACGTCCTGGTGCTCGCTGCACCGCTGGCGGCGGGCTCGGTCACCGACCCCGACGTGCTGCTGTCCGTCGCGCTCGCATTCGTCGTGTTCTGCTTCGCCGCGTCCGGGGTCTACCTCGTCAACGACGCCCTCGATGTCGAGGCCGACCGCGCACACCCCACCAAGCGGTTCCGGCCGATCGCCGCGGGCGTGCTGCCCGTCAACATCGCCTACGCGATGGCCGTGGTGTCCTTCGCCCTCGCCATCGGTCTGTCGTTCCTCGCGAACTGGAAGCTGGCGCTGGTCATCGGCGTCTACATCGTGATCCAGCTGGCCTACTGCTTCGGTCTCAAGCACCAGGCCGTGCTCGACATCTGCATCGTGTCCTCGGGCTTCCTGTTGCGCGCGATCGCCGGTGGCGTCGCCGCGTCGATCCCGCTGTCGCAGTGGTTCCTGCTGATCATGGCGTTCGGATCGCTGTTCATGGCTGCCGGTAAGCGCTACGCCGAGCTGCAGCTCGCCGAACGCACCGGAGCGAAGATCCGCAAATCGCTCGAGAACTACACCACCACGTACCTGCGATTCGTCTGGACGCTGTCGGCAACGGCCGTCGTCATCTGTTATGGCCTGTGGGCGTTCCAGGAAGACGCGGGCACGGACGCCAACTGGTTCGCGATCTCGATGATTCCGTTTACCATCGCAATCCTGCGATACGCAGTGGATGTCGATGGCGGCGAGGCAGGCGAACCCGAAGAGATCGCGTTGGGAGACAGGGTTCTCCAGCTACTCGCCATAGCGTGGATCGGAGTGGTTGGTGTCGCTGTCTACCTCGCCTGACCAGCGAGACGCGCGAGAAGAGAACTCCGCTCGGGCATCGATCACCCGGCCCGTCTTCTGGATCGGGACCGTGGTCACCGGGGCGTTGTTCCTCTGGGGTGCGTGGGAGCGCCGCTGGATCGCCGACGACGGGCTGATCGTGCTGCGCACCGTCCGCAACCTGCTGGCCGGCAACGGACCGGTGTTCAACGCGGGCGAACGAGTCGAGACCAACACCAGCACCATCTGGACGTACCTCGTCTACGCAGGCAGTTGGCTGAGCGAGGGACGCCTCGAGTACGTCGTCCTGACGATCGCGCTCGTGCTGTCCACGGCTGCCGTCGTCATCGCGATGATCGGCACGTTCGCGCTGCGAGGGCGTACTGCATCGAAGACCCTGTTCCTGCCCGCAGGCGTCCTGGTCTACATCGCGGTTCCTCCTGCCCGCGACTTCGCGACGTCCGGCCTCGAGACCTGCCTGGTCATCTTCTGGCTGGCGATGCTGTGGCTGCTGATGGTTCGCTGGGGCCAGCGCCGGAGCGGTGGCGCCGAGCTGCTGCTGGCGTTCTTCGCCGGCCTCGGCCCGCTGGTGCGTCCGGAACTGTCCATCGTGGCGGTGCTGGCCCTGGCGATGATCTTCCTGGCCCCGCAGAGTTGGTTGTCCAGGCTTCGAGTGTTCGTTTTCGCCGGAGCCGTGCCGGTGCTCTACCAGATCTGGCGCATGGGCTACTACGGCCTGCCGTACCCCAACACCGCGGTGTCGAAGGATGCAGGCGGAGCCAAGTGGTCGCAGGGGTTCGAGTACCTGTCCAACCTCGTGGGCCCGTACCTGCTGTGGTTGCCACTCGCACTGCTCGTCGTCGGTGCCGTTCTGTCGGCCTCCCGAGTGCGGTTGTCCCTGCCCCGCACTGTCGGCGGCTGGCTCGCAGCGCTACGGACGCCGACCGCCGTGGTCGTCTTCGTGTTGATCAGTGGCCTTCTGCTGGCTTTGTACGCGATTCGCGTCGGCGGCGATTTCATGCACGGCCGAACATTGTTGCCGGCATTGTTCACACTTTTGTTGCCGATTTCGGTGCTGCCGGTCGCCCTTCCGAAACGATGGTCTGCAGACCGCGCCACCGCGATATTTTTCGCCGATCTTTTCGTCTGGGGCGGCATCGTGGTCTGGGCCGTCGTGGCCGCCAATACGACGGGTATGCCGCAGGGTTCGATCGTCGGCCGCAGTGGCATCGTCGACGAGCGGGCGTTCTATTCACTCAACACCGGGCACGCCCACCCGATCCTGGCCTCGGACTACCTCGACTACCCGCGGATGCGTGGGATGGTCGAGGCGATCGAGGACACTCCGGACGGAGGCCTGCTGTTGCCGTCGGCGCAGTTCACGTACTGGGATGTCGTTCCCCCACCGCTTCCCATCCCGGAAGGTGGCTTCGGTCACACCGTCTTCTTCCTGAACCTCGGAATGACCAGCATGAACGTCGGCCTCGACGTGCGGGTCATCGACCAGATGGGGCTGGCGTACCCGTTGGCGTCGCACACCGAGCGGCTCGAGAACGGCCGGATCGGACACGACAAGAACCTGTATCCGGACTGGGTGGTGGCCGATCTCGGCCTCGTCGCCGTCCATCCGTACCTGCCCTGGTACATGGACGAGGACTGGGTCACCGAGGCTCAGGTTGCGTTGACCTGCCCCGACACCCAGGAACTGCTCACCTCGTATCGAGCTCCGTTGACGAAGGAATTGTTCGTCCGGAATGTCAAGCGTTCGCTCTTCTACGCCGGATATCGGTTCGATCGGGTGCCGAAGTACGAAATACAACGATGTGATCTTCCGGCCCCGATATTGAAGGCGGACAATTAGGTGTCCGAACACGAAAAGGTCACCGGGTTGCGCCGAATTGGTGTCGACGCCAAGATGAGCTATCTCGATCATGTAACGGGGGTCGTCCTTCGCGCGATAAGTGCGGAGGATGTGTATGCGTCCGACCTGTGTGGTCGGGCGGCAGACATGATGGACTTGCGAGATCAAGCGTTGATTGCGTAACCGATGTGACGACGAAGCAGCTGAGAGGTCGAGTGCATGCTGGGTAGAAGGAAGAGCCGGTCCGAGGACAAGCGGGGTGGGTCCTGGGGACGCCGCGCCGCCACGTCCATGCTGATGGCAGTGGTCCTACCACTGGGATTGGCTGTAGCCGGCGGTGGCGCGACTGCAAACGCGGCCTTCGACGGCAATGCCATCGACGTATGGACGGACTCGTCGATGGGTCCGATCAAGAGTCGCGTCTGGCGCGCCGCGGACGGTAACACCGACCGCGTCGTCTACCTCCTCGACGGGCTGCGGGCCACCACCGACATCTCCGGTTGGGAGCACGAGACCGACGCCGGTGCCGTACTGGCCGGGTACAACATCAACGTCGTCCAGCCGGTCGGCGGACAGTCGAGCTTCTACTCCGACTGGTACGCACCGTCGAACTTCAACGGCCAGCAGACCACGTACAAGTGGGAGACCTTCCTGACGCAGAACCTGCGTGAGAACCTGCGCGCCAACTGGGGCTTCAACCCCAACCGCAACGGTGTCATCGGTATCTCCATGGGTGGATCGGCCGCTCTGACGCTCGCCGCCTACCACCCGGACCAGTTCAGCTACGCGGGCTCGCTGTCCGGCTACCTGAACATCTCTGCTCCCGGCATGCGTGAAGCGATGCGTCTGGCGTTGCTCGACTCCGGCCGCTACAACATCGACGCGATGTGGGGACCGCCGTGGGATCCGGCGTGGCTGCGCAACGACCCGTTCGTCTTCGCGCCTCGTCTGCGCGACAACGGAACCCGTGTGTGGGTGTTCGCAGGTAGCGGTCTGCCCGGCGGACTCGATCGCCCGCAGAGCTTCATCGACTACTACAACACCGCCAACGGCATGGGCCTCGAGGCCATCGCGTTGGCGAACAGCCGGGCGTTCCAGATCCGGATGGCGAGCATCGGCGCCAACAACGTCACGTATGCGTTCCCGGCCGTCGGTACCCACCAGTGGGGTTACTGGGGCGAGCAGATCCGCATCATGGCACCGGACCTGAGCGCCAACATCGGTGGCTGACCGGTCACACTTCGTTTCGGTCGTTTCTCCCGCTTTTCGGCCCTTCGTGAAACTTCACGACTTTTCAGGCCTGTTCAGCGGGGGCCGAGCAGGATAGTCTCCTGTTTCAAGGAAACGTCGAGGTGAAACTGGGACGCTGATCACAGTTTTGCCTTGGAACCGCTCGATGGAATAACCTCCATCGAGCGGTTCGCCTGTTTTCACAGCAGAACCTCAGTTTTTCGGGACCACATCGTCCCTGGCCTCGAGGGGCCACCCAGAAAGCCCTGTTCGATTGCCGGGGGCCGCATGTCGCGGAGACCGCGTAGATGAGAGAGAGCACGATTCATGCGATTTGCCGGCCTCAGCAGAACCCCGAAGGCGTCTTCACGCTGGCGTCAGCGCCTGCTCGGCGTCGGTGCTGCCGCGCTCGTCCTTCCCATCGCAGCCGGTGTCGTCGGTGGAGCGGTAGCTGTTGCAGCGCCTGCTCCCGTCGTGCACCAGACGCCTGCCGGTGGCCGTGAGGACCTGATCGTTCCGTCCGAGATGGGCCCCATCAAGGTTCAGGTCCAGTGGGCGGCCCGCGGCGGCAACGCTGCTCTCTACCTGCTGGACGGACTGCGCGCCCGCGACGACCGCAACGCCTGGACGTTCGAGACCAACGCGCAGGATCAGTTCGCCAACGACAACGTGACCCTGGTCATGCCCGTCGGCGGTCAGTCGAGCTTCTACAGCGACTGGTACACCTCGTCGAACTTCAACGGCCAGGAAGTCACCTACAAGTGGGAGACGTTCCTGACCCAGGAGCTGCCCGCGTTCCTCGAGAACTACGGCGTCTCGCGCAGCAACAACGGTGTACTCGGACTGTCCATGGGTGGTTCGGCCGCTCTGACGCTCGCCGCGTACCACCGCGATCAGTTCAAGTTCGCCGGTTCGCTCTCGGGCTACCTCAACATCTCCGCGCCCGGCATGCGTGAGGCCATCCGCGTCGCCATGCTCGATGCCGGACGCTTCAACGTCGACTCCATGTGGGGACCGCCCTGGAACCCGGCGTGGCTGCGTAACGACCCGTTCGTCTTCGCACCGAGGCTCGAGGGCATGTCCCTGTACATCTCGGCCGCCAGTGGTCTGCCCGGCGAGTTCGATCGACCGGCCGCGCCGATCGATTTCTACAACACCGCCAACGGCATGGCGCTCGAGGCCCTCTCGCTCGCCAACACCCGTGCATTCCAGATCCGCATGAACACCCTCGGCATTCCGGCCACCTACAGCTTCCCGTCCAACGGCATTCACGCATGGCCGTACTGGGGAGCCGAGCTGTGGAAGGCTCGCGGCCAGATCCTGGAAGCACTGAACGCCTGACGTTCACCATCTTCATGTTCTCCGGAAGTGCCGCCCGCGTCCCTACGCCGGGCGGCATTTCTGTTCCACCGGATCGTTAGCGGTACCTCTGTTCACAATTGCACCACCAGTCACAGCGCGTCTGCTTCTCGTCGGCAGCGGGCACGTGTAGAAAGACATACGAAGCATGTCTCGATAGGAGACCTTCGAATGTCACGTCGAAAGAGAGTCACCATCATGCGCACTGAGCTTGTTCGGTTCGGTCGGACTACATCGGCCGGTACACGGGCTCGGCGAGCGGCAGCAGCATTGACCGTCGCTTCCGCGCTGATGATCCCCTTCGCGACGACGACCGTTGCCTCCGCTGCCCCCGTCGCCAGGACGGCCCCTGTTGCACTGGCCGGCCCCGCCTACACGCAGACATCCGGTGCCACCGTCACTTCGGTGGACTGGCTCTCCGACCGTCGCGTCGCGCTGTGGATCCAGTCGCCCTCGATGGGAACGCCCATCCAGGTTCAGCTGCTGCTCGCGCGTGACTGGAACATCAACCCTCAGGCGACGTTCCCACAGGTGTACATGCTCGACGGCCTGCGCGCGACCGACCAGGAGAACGGCTGGACGGCCGAGACCGACGCCGAGTCGTACTTCGCCGACAAGAACGTCAACGTGGTCCTGCCCATCGGCGGCCAGTCCAGCTTCTACTCCGACTGGGTCGATCAGGACAACGGCAAGAACTACCAGTGGGAGACGTTCCTGACAGAGGAGCTCCCGCCGATTCTCGAGCGCGACTGGCGCAGCACCGACAACCGCGGCGTCGTCGGACTGTCGATGGGCGGCACGTCCGCGATGTTCCTTGCCGCGCGCAACCCCGGCTTCTTCAAGTTCGCCGGATCGCTCTCGGGCATCCTGAGCACCACCTCGCTCGGCATGCCGCAGGCCATTCAGTACGCGATGACCGACGCCGGTGGGTTCAACTCCAGCGCCATGTGGGGACCGCCGTCGAATTCGCTGTGGGCTCAGCACGATCCGTACGTGCTGGCCGACAAGCTCGAAGGTGTCAGTCTCTACATCTCGAGCGGCAACGGCTCGGCCGGACCCTACGATCAGCCGTCGCCCATTCCTGGTGTGAGCACCAACTACGCAGGTATGGGACTGGAGATTCTGTCGCGACTGACCTCGCAGACGTTCGCCACCAAGCTCAACCAGCTCGGCATTCCCGCTCAGGTCAACTACCGGCCGTCGGGCACGCACTCGTGGCCGTACTGGCAGTTCGAGTTGCATCAGCTGTGGCCGCAGCTCGCCACCGCGCTCGGCGTCGAGGTGGACAAGCCCGCGTGCAGCGCCGCCGGTCTGATCGGAAACGCGAGCGGTGCCAACTCGTGGCTCGGCCCGTGCTTGACCGCCGAATACAACGTGGCAGGCGGACGCGCACAGGACTTCACCTTCGGCCGGGTCTTCTTCACCCCCGACACCGGTGCTCAGGTCGTCGCCGGTGCCATCGGTGGCATCTACCAGGGCAACAGGGGCCCCGAGGGTGCTCTCGGTTTCCCGACGACCGGCGAGATCGGAACTCCCGACGGTCGCGGACGGTTCAACGCTTTCCAGAACGGCATGGTCTACTTCACGCCGCAGACCGGCGCGCACGCGGTCAAGGGCGCTGTGCTCGACGAGTGGGCCGCCCAGGGTTACGAGGGCGGACCGCTCGGCTACCCGGTGCTCGACGAGGTCGAAACCCCGACCAAGCCCGGATCGGTGCAGGGCTTCGAGATCGGTGCCATCTACACCTCGCCCGAGGCCGGTGTGCACTCGGTGCAGGGCATGATTCTGGGCAAGTACGGCGAATTGGGTTGGGAGGGTGGACCTCTCGGGTTCCCCAAGTCCAACGAGCTCGGTCCGATCAGGGACGGCGGACGCTTCAACCAGTTCGAGACGGGCAACATCTACTGGAGCCCTCTGAGCGGTGCCTGGTCCACTCCGTACGGTCCGATCTTCGACGCGTGGGGATCGGTCGGCTACGAGGGCGGCCGGCTCGGCTACCCCACCAGCGATCAGTTCGACATCGACGGTGGCGGCAAGCAGCAGAACTTCCAGTTCGGCATCATCACGCTGAAGGACGGCGTCGCCACGATCGCGCCGTAGAACCTGCCGATAGCAGCTCAGAGTTCTCACAGAGCGCGGCGGTACTCTCGCCTGCGAACCCGACGACCGAAGGATTTCGATCGATGACGCGTAATTCCCTCACCAGGACTCTGTCGCTCGGTGTGTTCGCCGTTGCGGCGAGTTCGATGCTGGTGGCCTGCGGGAGTGACGACTCGACGGCGACCGGAGCTCCGACGAGCACCACCTCGGCCGTCGAGACGACGACCGAGGCGAGTTCGACGACGTCGGCTGCAGAGAGCACCACCGCTGCGCCGACCACGAGTCCGGGGGAGGCGGCCACTGCGCCGCCCGAGCAGCCTCAGCCCGTGCCGGACGATTTCCCGGGGCCGACGGAAAGTCAGATCGACGACCGCGGTCAGAGTTTCCTGGACGAGTTGAGGAAGCAGGGCATCACCCCGGCCGGCAACGGCGACATCGCGGTCTCGACGGCCAACTACATCTGTGCCGCGCAGGCGCAGGGCGTCACGGCCGAGGAGATCTCGACCTTCGTCACGGCGAACGTCGGCGTCGAGGCCAGCGCTTCCGGAACCCAGATGAGCGAGACGCAGGCTCAGCAGGCGGCTCAGACCTACATCGCCGCCGCGCAGGCGACCTACTGCAGGCCGTAGAGATCCACGGTGATGGCCAAGCGTAAGCGCAGAATCCTTCCGGTGATCGCCGTTGCGGCGATCATCGGTTTGATCATCGTCGCCCTCTGGTACCTGCTTGCCGGAAGGCTGCCGAAGGAACCGGGAATTCCGGTGCCTCCGGGCCCCGAGGAGCCGACGTCGCAGCCGGCCGATTGCCCCGACGTTCAGGTCATCGCCATCCCCGGTACCTGGGAGTCGTCTGCCACCGACGACCCGTACAACCCGACGGCCAACCCGGTGTCGTTGATGCTCAACGTCACTCGTCCGTTGCAGGAGCAGTTCCCCGGCTCGCGAGCGGACGTCTACACCGTGCCGTACGTGGCACAGTTCTCGAATCCCATCGCGCTGCCGCCGGACGGCCAGGAGTCCTACAACAACAGCCGCACCCAGGGCAAAGCCGTCGCCGTGCAGAAGATGACCGATGTCAGCGCGCGTTGCCCGTTGACCAATTTCGTCCTCGCAGGCTTCTCTCAGGGCGCGGTCATCTCCGGCGACATCGCAGCGGACATCGGAGCGGGCAACGGTCCCATTTCGGCCGATCGTGTTCTGGGCGTCACCCTCATCGCCGACGGTCGACGCGACGGCGTCTCCGGCACCGATGTTCCGGCCCCGCTCGACGGCGTCGGTGCCGAGGTAGCGCTCGGCGGACTCGACCTGCCCGGTATCACGATGACGGGGCGTCGGGAAGGTGGCTTCGGTGCTCTCGACGACCGGACCAATCAGATCTGTGCTCCCGGCGATCTGATCTGCTCGTCGCCGTCGGATGGATTGTCGCTCCGCAACATTCCGCAGAGCATCCAGATTCTGATCGGTGCTGCAGGCAACCCCGTTCATGCGTCGTACAACAGTTTCGTCGTCGACGAATCCGGTACGACGGCTACTCAGTGGACCGCTTCGTGGGCCGCCGGACTGATCGAGAACGCCCCGACGCCCCCGCATTCGTGAGCGCTGACGCTTTTATAACGGAAACGTCACAACGCGACGTGTGGCGATCTATTGCCGGGCACAAACCTGGGTCGTGAAACCCCCAGCCGGTGTGATCGCGTCGGGCCAGCGGCTAGAGTGGCGCCTTGGACCTGCGCAGATCGGCCCCGGCCGGGCTGCTCTCGCCACCCGAAACAAGACCGCTCCACACTCCGAGGAGAGCAATAGATGAGTTCCGCCGAGGCCGCGACCGCAGGGCCGCGTAAATTCCGATTCGCTGCGGGCGGAGAGGGAAACGCCGAGGAGGGCGGGGCTCGGAAGTTCATCAAGCTGGCGCAGCAGGCCGAGGAACTGGGCTACGACAGCTTCATGATTCCCGATCACCTGGGCAACCAGGTCGGTCCCATCGCAGCACTCGGCGCGCTCGCCGTCGCCACCGACAAGATTCGGCTCGGCACCGCTGTGTTGGCCAACGGCTTCCGGCATCCGGCGGTGCTGGCCAAGGACGCGACCACCATCGATGTGCTGTCGGGCGGGCGGCTCGAACTCGGTCTCGGTGCCGGTTGGATGCGTGAGGAGTACGACAAGGCGGGCATCACGTACGACCGCCCGGGCGTGCGCATCGAGAAGTTGGAAGAGACGCTCGAAATCCTCGACGTGCTGTTGCGCGGTCAGGAATGCAATTTCGAGGGCAAGCACTACACGATCACCGGTCTCAAGGGCAGTCCTCGGCCGCGGCAGGGACCGCGTCCTCCGATCTGCATCGGCGGTGGCGGTCCGAAGATGCTCGCGTTGGCGGCCAAGCACGCCGACATCATCTCCGTGGTGCCGAGCACCTCGAAGGAGGGCAAGCTGTTGCTCTCGGGCATGACCATCGAGAAGACCCTCGAGCGAGTCGAGCTCATTCGCGCGGCCGCGGGCGATCGGTTCGACGACATCGAACTGAACTGGGCCATCACCACGATCGTGGTCACCGACGACCGTGAACAGATGGCCGAGATGGCGCTGGCGGCACTCGACAACGGCTACCCGCCGAACGTGGACGTCGACGTCAAGCTCACCGTCGAGGACATCCTGTCGTCTCCGTACCTCGCATTCGGGACATACGAGGAAATTGCCGATCAGATCCGTAACGTTCGCGCGCGGACGACGATGTCCTATGTCGGGGTTTTCCCTACTCAAATGGAAGCATTCGCGCCGGTTGTCGACTTGCTGAAAGGCGAGTGACGCAGGCGCGTGTCGGTACCATGTAGCTGGCCTTTCAAACCAGGTGCCAAACCGACACCGTAAGAGCTACTAGTCAGTAACATAAAACGCTGTTCGGTGTCTGCATGCACGCAGCCGGTGGTGCGGGCCCAGGTCACGCAGGCTGTGTGGCAGCGGATTCGTGTCGGAGGAGATTGAAGTAATGAGCCACACGTTCGATGATTTCATCGATGAGAACGGCCACATCACCATCGGTGAAGGGCAGACGCTCGTCCGTCACGTCGAGGTGAACGTGCAGGAGAATTCCGACACGCTCGCGTACCGGTTCGTCGACTACTCCCGGGAACGTGACGGCGAGGCTCACGAGCTGACCTGGGCCGAGTTCGGTACTCGTCTCAAAGCGGTCGCGGCTCGCCTGCAGCAGGTCACCCAGCCCGGTGATCGAGTGGCGATCCTGGCACCGCAGGGCCTCGAGTACGTCATCGCCTTCTTCGGTGCGATCTACGCGGGCACCATCGCGGTGCCGCTGTTCGATCCCGACGAGCCCGGTCACACCGACCGCCTGCACGCGGTCCTCGGTGACTGCAAGCCGAGCGCCATCCTCACCGCGAGCAACTCGGCCGCAGGCGTGCGCGCGTTCTTCCGCGCCCTGCCCGCAGCGGAGCGTCCCCGGATCATCGCCGTCGACGCCGTCCCGGACAGCGTCGGCGAGACGTGGGTCGAGCCCAAGGCCGGGCTCGACGACATCGCCTACCTGCAGTACACCTCCGGTTCGACGCGGACGCCGGCCGGCGTCGAGATCACGCACCGCGCAGTGGGCGTCAACGCGCTGCAGATGGTCGACAGCATGGAGATCAACCACGACTCCCGCGGCGTCACCTGGCTGCCGATGTTCCACGACATGGGCCTGCTGACCGTCATCCTCCCGGCGCTCGGCGGCAAGTACATCACCATCATGAGCCCGCGCGCCTTCGTGCAGCGGCCCTGGCGCTGGATCAAGGAACTCGCAGCTGTCTCCGACGGCGCAGGCACCTTCGCGGCAGCACCGAACTTCGCGTTCGAGCACGCCGCGCAGCGTGGATTGCCGAAGAACGGCGAGCCCCTCGACCTGTCCAACGTCATCGGCCTGATCAACGGCAGTGAGCCCGTCACCACGTCATCGATGAAGAAGTTCAACGAGGCGTTCGGCCCCTACGGACTGCCCAAGTCCGCGATCAAGCCGTCCTACGGCATGGCGGAGGCGACCCTGTTCGTCTCGACCAGCAAGCACGCCGACGAGGCCAAGGTCGTCTACGTCGACCGCGTAGAGCTCAACGCAGGCAACTTCGTCGTCGTCGCCCCCGACGCCCCCGGTGCCATCCCGCAGGTGTCCACCGGAACCGTCGCACGCAGCCAGTGGGCTGCCATCGTCGACTCCGAGACCGCCACCGAGGTTGCCGACGAGCACGTCGGCGAGATCTGGTTGCACGGCGAGAACATCGGCAAGGGCTACTGGGGCCGCGAGACCGAGACCACGGAGACCTTCCACAACAAGCTCGTCCACCGCAACTCCGAGGGCTCGCACGCAGAGGGCGCTCCCGAGGGTGGCAACTGGATGCGTACCGGCGACTTCGGCGTCTACCACGACGGCGAGCTCTACATCACCGGTCGCGTCAAGGACCTCGTCATCGTCGACGGTCGCAATCACTACCCGCAGGACCTCGAGTTCTCGGCCCAGGAAGCCAGCAAGGCACTGCGTCCCGGCTTCGTCGCGGCGTTCGCCGTTCCGCTCAACCAGCTACCGGACATCGTGTTCGAGTTCAGCGGCGCAGCCCTGACCAAGGACTCCGACGACAGCTCCGAGCAGCTCGTGATCGTCGCCGAGCGTGCACCCGGCTCGGGCAAGGCAGACCCGGCTCCGATCGCCGACGAGGTGCGTACCGCAGTATCGGCACGGCACGGGGTCACCGTTCGCGATGTCTTGCTCGTCCCGGCCGGTTCCATTCCGCGTACGTCCAGCGGCAAGATCGCTCGACGCGCCTGCAAGGCCGCGTACATCGAGGGCACGCTGCGTGGCGGTTACCAGCAGACGGCCTTCCCGGATGCAGAACTGCCCGACTGACGGACGCATCCTCCGTTCTTCCTCCGATACGACTTGGTGAGTAATGGCTGAACAAGAGACAGACAAAATCGAGCGCGTGGACGGCGGAGACCTCACGGTTGCGCAGCTGCGGGACTGGCTGCGCAACTGGGTTGCGGACGCGACCGGGCAGCCGGCGTCGGCCATCTCCGACGACCGCCCGATGGAGGAATTCGGTCTGTCCTCTCGCGATGCCGTCGCACTGAGCGGCGAGATCGAGGAACTGGTGGGGGTCACGCTGACCGCCACCGTCGTCTATCAGCACCCCACCATCGCCTCGCTGGCCAAGATCATCATCGAAGGCGAGCCGGACGAGCCTGTCGGCACCGTGGACGACGCGTTCTACACCAGCGGCGGGCAGTCGGGCGATGCGCACGACGTCGCGATCGTGGGCCTGTCCTCCCGGTTCCCGGGTACCGGACAGACTCCCGAAGAGATGTGGTCGCTGCTGATCGAGGGCCGCGACGGCATCACCGATCTGCCCGACGGCCGCTGGCAGGAATTCACCTCCGATCCCGTCATCGCTGCCGCGGTGGCCGCGACGGTGACCAAGGGCGGTTACCTCGACGACGTCAAGACCTTCGACGCCGAGTTCTTCGCGATGTCGCCCAACGAGGTCGTCAACGTCGATCCGCAGCAGCGGCTCGCGCTGGAATTGACCTGGGAAGCGTTGGAGCACGCGCACATTCCGGCCAGCTCGATCAAGGGCAGTCAGGTGGGCGTCTTCATCGGCAGCTCCTCCAACGACTACCAGCTCATCGCCGTCAGCGACCCGGCCGTGCACCCGTATGCCCTCACCGGCACGTCCACCGCCATCGTCGCCAACCGAGTGTCGTACTTCTACGACTTTCGCGGGCCGTCGATCGCCGTCGACACCGCGTGCTCGTCGTCGCTCGTCGCCGTGCACCAGGCGGTGCGCAGTCTGCGTACCGGCGAATCCGATCTGGCCGTCGCCGGTGGCGTCAACATGCTGCTCGCACCGCCCATCACCGTCGGATTCGGTCAGACGGGTGTGCTCGCGCCCGACGGCCGAATCAAGGCCTTCTCCTCCGACGCGAACGGCATGATCCGCTCCGAAGGCGGCGGACTCGTCGTCCTCAAGCGACTCGAGGACGCCGAGCGCGACGGTGACCAGGTGCTTGCCGTCATCGCCGGCTCCGCGATCAACCAGGACGGCCGGTCCAACGGTCTGCTGGCACCGAACCCGGACGCACAGGCCGACGCGTTGCGGTTCGCCTACCGCGACGCCGGTATCAACCCGTCGGGCGTGGACTACATCGAAGCGCACGGCACCGGAACCATTCTGGGCGATCCCATCGAGGCCGACGCTCTCGGTCGTGTGGTCGGCCGTGGCCGCGACGCCGACAAGCCTGCCCTGCTGGGATCGGCGAAGACCAACTTCGGACACCTCGAATCTGCCGCAGGCGCAGCAGGTTTGATCAAGGTCGTCCTGGCGATGCAGCAGAACAAGCTCCCCGCCTCGCTCAACTACGTGGGCCCCAACCCGTACATCGACTTCGACAAGGCGCACCTGAAGGTGATCCCGGAGGCCACCGACTGGCCGCGGTACACCGGCAAGGCCGTCGCAGGCGTCTCCGGCTTCGGATTCGGTGGCACCAACGCGCACGTCGTCGTCCGCGAGTACGTCCCGGGTGAGACCGCAGACGCATTCGATTCAGCGGCGGTGGATCCGGAAGCCGTTCTCGTCGAGGGTGTCACCGATGTGGCCGGTGAGGAACTGCCGATCGTCGCCGACCCCGAGCCCGAGCCCGTCTTGTCGGAGGTCGAGACCACCGATCCGGTGGCCGAGGCCGAGACCATACTGTCCGACGCTGAAACAGGTTCGGAGACAGTGATTCTCGCTGTGTCCGCGGCCCTGCCCTCGCGTCGCAAGCGGGCCGCATCGGAACTGGCCGACTGGCTCGAAACCGAAGAGGGCAGCACGACGCCTCTCGTCGACGTGGGCCGCACCTTGGCCCGCCGCAACCACGGGCGTTCGCGTGCAGTGGTTCTGGCATCCACCACAGCAGAGGCCATCGCCGGACTGCGCGCCATCGCGGCAGGCAAGCCGGGCCCCGGTGTGTTCTCGGCAGATTCGCCCGCGTCCAACGGGGCGGTGTGGGTGTTCTCCGGCTTCGGTTCGCAGCACCGCAAGATGGCATCGCGGCTCTACCGCACCAACGCGGTGTTCGCCGCCGAGGTCGACAAGATCGACGACCTGGTCGTCGACGAGGCCGGCTACTCCATCCGCGAGATCATCCTCGACGACTCGCAGACCTACGAGTTCGAGAACTCCCAGGTCGCCATCTTCGTCATCCAGATCGCCTTGGCGGCAACGCTTCGCGCGCACGGTGCCGAGCCGGCGGCCGTCATCGGACACTCGATGGGCGAGGTCGCGGCCGCATACGTTGCCGGTGGCCTGAACCTCGAAGACGCAGTGCGCATCATCTACGCCCGTTCGCGACTGCTGGCCGAGGGCCAGGACGGACTCGGAGCCGCATCGCAGGGTGCCATGGCTCTCGTCGAGTACACCCCGGACGAGGTCAAGACCCTCACCGATCAATTCCCCAACGTCGAACCGTGCGTCTATGCAGCACCGACGCACACCACCGTCGGAGGACCACGCGCCGAGGTCGAGGCTCTCGTCGAGATGGCCGAGGCCGCAGGCAAGATGGCTCGCCTGCTCGACGTCAAGGGCGCCGGACACACCGCGGCAGTGGATGTCCTGCTCGGTGAGCTGGCCGCCGAACTCGCCGGAATCGAACCCGGCAAACTCACTGCCGGGGTCTACTCGTCGGTCGATCGCGAGGCGCACTATCGCGTCGGGCATGCGGCTATTCACGGCGTCGAGTACTGGACCAAGGGAATGCGTCATCCGGTCTGGTTCACGCAGGCCGTCAATGTCGCTGTGGGAGACGGTCACACGACGTTCGTCGAGCTCGCCCCCAACCCGGTTGCGTTGATGTCGGTCGCCGCCACGGCGTGGGCTGCAGGCGTTGCCGATTCGACTCTGATTCCGACGCTCAAGCGCAAGGAGGACGAGTCCGAGACCTTCCTCTCCGCTCTGGCGCAGCTCTACGTCCACGGGCACGCCCTGGAACTGGCCACGCTGTTCGAGTCCGGCCCGTACGCAGCCATCCCGCGTACCGCGTACCTGCGCAAGGAGTTCTGGCTGAACTCGCAGGTCAGCTCCAGCGGCAACGCGCGAGTTCCCGGTGCGCGCGTCGCCTTGCCTGATGGCCGCCACGTCTGGGAAGTTCAGGCCTCGGCCGTCACCTCATTCGATGCATTGGTCACGGCCGCTGCATCGCAGGTGTTCTCCGATGTGGCCCTGGGTGTTTCGGTCTCCCATGCTGCGGTACCGAAGGCGGGCACGGTCGTCACCACGTTGACCTCGCACCTCGGTGGCGCGTCGGTCCAGGTGCACGCACACGAGGGCTCGGCGTTCACCCTGCTGCACGAGGCCGTCGTCACCTCCGGTGATGCGCGTCCGGAACCCGTTGTGGCGGTGGAGGAGCGATCCTCGTCCCCCATGGAGGAGTTGCCGGAGGTCGTCGAGACGTTCGGTGACCGTTGGGATCCCAACGGCAATCAGAAGCTCGAAGACCGATTGGCCATCATCGTCGCGGAGTCCATGGGCTATGCGCCCGAGGATCTGCCGCCCGAGGTTCCGCTGATCGAGCTCGGCCTCGATTCACTCAGCGCCGTGCGGATCAAGAACCGGGTGGAGTACGAATTCGACATTCCCACAGTGCAATTGCAGGCCGTGCGTGATGCGAACCTGCGTGAGGTGGAGAAGTACCTGCGCTACGCGATCGAGAACCGCGACGAGGTGCAGGCACTGGCCGACAAGCAGGCGGCGGAGAAGGCAGCCGAACAGGCTGCCGAGAGCGGTGCGGCAGCTCGCGAGGAAGCGCTGGACACCGCTGTTGCGGCACCCGACGCTGCGGTACCGAGCGCCGAGTACCAGCCTGCGCCTGCTGTTGCTGCCCCGGCGGTTGTTGCTCCGGCGCAGACCGACCTCGGCGGCAAGGAAGCGTTCGCCGAGGCTGCTGGGTCCGACGTGCCTCCGCGCGACAATGCCGAGCGGATGACCTTCGCGACATGGGCTGTGGTGACGAAGGAATCGGCCAAGGGCATCTTCAACACCCTGCCGATCCTCGACGACGAGACGGCCGAGAAGCTGGCTGCTCGTCTGACCGAGCGGGCCGGCGGCGAGATCACCTTCGACGACGTCCTGGACTCGGAGACCATCGAGCAGCTCGCAGACAAGGTTCGCCCGCACCTCGAGGACGGTGAGATCGACGGCGTCGTACGCAATCTGCGTGCCCGCCCCGAAGGTTCAACCGCCACACCGGTGTTCGCGTTTCACTCGGCCGGTAGCTCCACCGTCGCCTACGAGCCCTTGCTGAGGAAGCTGCCCGCGGGCACTCCGATGTACGGACTCGAGCGCGTCGAAGGACCCATCGCCGTACGAGCCGCGGAGTACGTGCCGCTGATCAAGGCGATCCAGCCCGAAGGGCCGTACGTGTTCGTCGGCTGGTCGCTCGGCGGCATCCTCGCCTACGAGGTGGCGCGGCAGATGGAGGAAGAGGGGATCGAGGTCGCCTACGTCGGGCTGCTCGACACCGTCATGCCCGGCACGCAGATCCCGGACACCAAGGACGAGGTGCGTAAGCGCTGGGAGCGGTACGCGGCGTTCGCGAAGAAGACGTACAACGTCGATTACCCGATTCCGTACGACAAGTTGGTGGAGTCGGACGACGAGGGGCAGATCCGCATCATCACCGATCTGGTGAAGCTCAGCGGCGCGAAGATCCCCGGCGGCATCATCGAGCACCAGCGCACGTCGTGGCTCGACAATCGGGCGATCCAGACGGCCGAGCTCAAGAAGTACGGCGGGCACGTGACGCTGTACATGGCCGACAAGTACCACGACGACGCGATCGCCCTCGAGCCCGCGTACGCCACCCGCGAAGAGCACGGTGGCTGGGGACCGGTGGTCGAGGACCTCGAGATCGTGTACGTCGGAGGCGATCACCTCGCCGTCGTCGACGAGCCGTACATTGGAAAAATTGCGGCCCATTTGTCGAAGACGCTCGAGAACATCGAGTCTGCAAGAACCGGAGCGTAGATCTTGAGTGGCACCACTGCGGAGAAGCTGGCCGAACTACGGACGAAGCTCGAACAGGCCAAGGAGCCGGCCGGCGACATCGGCGTAGCGAAGCGCGCGAAGAAGGGCATCCCCAGTGCCCGCGATCGCGTCAACTCGTTGCTCGATCCCGGCAGCTTCGTCGAGATCGGCGCACTGGTGAAGGCCCCGAACGATCCCGGCGCGCTCTACAGTGACGGCGTCGTCACCGGCCACGGAACCGTCGACGGCCGCCCGATCGCGGTGTTCTCGCACGATCAGACCGTGTTCGGCGGAACCGTCGGCGAGATGTTCGGTCGTAAGGTCGCCGGCATCATGGACTTCGCGATCAAGATGGGCTGCCCGGTCGTCGGCATCAACGACTCCGGTGGAGCTCGTGTGCAGGACGCGGTGACGTCCCTGGCCTGGTACGCCGAGCTGGGTCGACGCCACGAGGCGTTGTCCGGTCTGTGCCCACAGATCTCCCTGATCCTCGGCAAGTGTGCCGGCGGGGCCGTGTACGCGCCGATCAACACCGACATCGTGGTCGCCACCGAAGAGGCGTACATGTTCGTCACCGGCCCGGAGGTCATCAAGTCCGTCACCGGTGAGGATGTCAGCCTCGACGAACTGGGTGGTGCGCGCGTCCAGGCCGTCAACGGCAACGTGCACCACGTGGCAGTGGACGAGAAGGCTGCGTTCGAGTGGATTCGGAACTACCTGAGCTACATGCCGTCGAGCTGCCAGGAAGAGTCGCCGGTGATCAACCCGGGGCTCGAGCCGGAGATCACCGAATCCGATCGCAAGCTCGACTCGTTCATGCCCGACGCCGACAACGCCGGTTACGACATGCACGACATCATCCTGCGCATCTTCGACGACGGTGAATTCCACGAGCTCTCGGGCCAGACGGCACCGAACGTCATCACCGGATTCGCCCGCGTCGACGGCCGGCCGGTGGGAATCGTCGCCAATCAGCCGATGCACCTGTCCGGGGCACTCGACGCCAAGGCAGCGGACAAATGCGCCCGGTTCATCCGGCTCAGCGATGCCTACAACATTCCGATCATCTTCCTCGTCGACACACCCGGCTTCCTGCCCGGCGTCGACCAGGAGACCCTCGGCGTCATCCATCGTGGTGGCCGTTTCATCTTCTCGTTCGTCGAAGCGACGGTGCCGAAACTGACTGTGGTGATTCGTAAGTCGTACGGCGGTGGATACGCGGTGATGGGCTCCAAGCAGCTCGGATCCGACATCAACCTCGCCTGGCCGACCGCCCGCATCGCCGTCATGGGCGCCGAAGGTGCCATCAACATCATGAGTCGCAAACAACTCGCCGAGGCCGGAGAAAATGCACCGGCACTGCGCAAGCAGCTCATCAATTTCTACAACGAACACGTGGCAACGCCCTGGATCGCCGCCGAGCGTGGCTACATCGACGCGGTCATCGAGCCCTCGCAAACGCGCCTCGAAATTCGTAAGGCCCTGCACATCCTGAAAGACAAGGAAGTGCACAAGAGTCCGCGGAAACACTCGTTGCTTCCGATCTAGCCGGACTGAAGTGGTGCCCCAGCCCTCGCGGGGGTCGCTTCGCTCCCGTTCGCGTCAATGGACCATTGCACTGCCGAGACGCATGCGATGGTTCATTCACGCGCGGGCACCGGTAGATTCACGCGGCACCATCACCACATCCGGTCGTGGTCTGGCGAGAGCGTGCTGGAAGTTCCTCCGTAAGTCTTCGAGCACCTGTGTCGGCCGATCGCGGATGTCTTGCGGTGAATGGGACACGACGATCAGTCCGTGCGCCTGCATTCGGTTGCGTCGGGCTTGTGTGCGCTGGTAGTCGGCTGGTGACAGATGGTGGGTCACGGAATCGATTTCACGTGCCAGCGCCACGGCGTCGATCCAGCCGTCCGTGTTGGCGATGAACTCTCCGCTTCGAGCGTAAATATCGCAGTTGTGCGTCATCGCTGGCAGCCCGCTGGTTCGGTACAGGCGTTGGTCCTCGAGTTCTGCCACCGAGTGCGCGTTGTCCCGTAACTCCAGAAGTACGCGGCGGGTGAGCGCGCTGTAGCGGCGCGGCCCTTCGGCCAATTCGGTGGCGATCTCGTCGATGGACACGCCTCCTCGTTGGAGTACTTCGGTCAGCAAGGCGACGCACCGTGCCTCGGACTTCGCGGCCCGTGTGGCGTCGACCAATGAACGCACCAGAGGAGCAACTCGTGTGCTGCCCTTGGTGATCGGCTCGGGAAGCCGCCACGTCCGCTCTGCTCGGACGAAAGACACCGATGCCCGACGCATCTCTGCGGGTAGCAGCAGATGAACCTCCCCGGCGGATCCGTTGGTCCCGTATCCGAACGAATCGAGTCCGACGCAGCCGGTGATCATGCTCGTCGGTCCGCCGTATGCGAGCGCCGCCGCTGAGCGTTCGAGCGTCGACGGATTACCGTTGCGCAGCAGTACGACACCCGGCAGCAATCGCTGCCACGGACCGCCGGCCGCGCATCTGCTGTCGATCGCTGCGTCACTCACGCCCGCCTCGCGAAGCTGCCGACGCGTCACGACGCCGGTCGAGCTGAGGTCGAACAATGAACCTGTGTTCCACAATCGTCTTTTCATGCCCGAAGAGTGGAATCCGGCACCGACACGTTTGTCGCGTTCGGGCGCTGTCGCAGCTTCTCTGTGGATGGTCGACCAGTCTGTGGATGGATTGGCCTTCACCAGTCGCGAGTTGCCAAACATTGTCGGGCTCGGATGTTAGGGCCGGCAGATGGAGTCCTATGAAGCCCGCGGTCCTTGCCCCCCACCGGAGGGTGAATGGACCACCTACGCGCTCAGACGTATGCAACGGTCCATTGACCCACTACGGGCCGAAATGTGAATGGACCCTTGCACGGTCGAGACGTGTGCAAGGGTCCATTGACGCGGAGCGGGGGGCGGGTGGTCAGTCCTCGAATACGCGCAGTTGTCCGTCTTGGTACCAACCTGATCGGGTGACGTCGGCGGTGTCGAGTTCAGCGGGCACGGCGCTCGGGTAGTACTGCTCGTAGCGTTCCAACGAACCCCAGTCCCTGGCCCAGTCGTTTTCGAGGTAGGTGGGGACGGTGACGGGCTTGGCGAGTAGTTCGGACCAGCCCAGTGGGCCGCCGTTTTCGCCGGATTGCCAGGTGTCGGTGGAGCTGACGGCGAGTGGGCGGTCGGGGAGGATGCGATATCCGGGCACCTCGGCGACGCCGTTTCGGTGGTCGAAGGGGCGTTGGCACGGGAATTGCAGTCCGACGGCCCAGTCGAGCAGCACGGGTTGTTCGCCGCCGATCATGGTGTTGAGGTTTTCCATCACGGGCACCCGCGGCGGGGTGAATGCGAGCCATTGGTCGCCGGTGAGGTTGGGGTCGTTGGCGACGATGCGGACGGCGTCGGCGTCGGGTGCGATGTCCGCCAACGGGATTCGGAGGTTGCGCCACGAGGGTGCGGGTCCGATGTCGCGTGGCAGGTAGGTGCCCTGGGCCTGGACGCTTCCGTCGGGCTGACGCTTACCGTATTCGAGCAGTAGCGACTGTCCGTAGGTAAGGGCTCCGGTGTCGTCGTAGGACCAGATGCGTCCGGCGGCGGAGAAGACGACGAGAGGTGCGTCGTCGCTGCGGGCGGGTAGTTCGTACCAGCTCGATGTCGCCTCCGCGGGCTCCTGGACGCCTTCCTGGTAGGAGCCGAGGACGGGGGTGGTGGCCGGGTCGAGGCCGAAGGGCAGGGCGGCGGAGGAGCCGTTGACGCCCACTTCGCCGGTGCCGCCTGCGGTTCCGGAACTCTGGCCCTCCTCGAAGGCTGGCCCGACGGACTGCTGATCGGTATTGCCTTGTCCTGGTTTGACTTCCACGGCGTCGGCGCTGAGGTCGCTGGGCACGCCGTTGGCGGTGAAGTTGCGTAGGGTGCTGCTCGATCCGCCGAGGGGGCCTGCGACGGGGTCGAATTCTTCCGGCAGTGGGCTCAGTACACCTGCGTTGGGGTTCGACTCGACGAGGACGTCGTTTGCGAGTCCGCACGAATTGCCCAGCACCGATTGCACGTTCGAGCGGGCCAGCGAGTAGGCGGGGTACTGAGAGACGGCTCCCTTGACGAGCGAGAGCACCTCGAACAGAACCATGATTCCGGCGATGACGGTCAGCGGCGCGGCGGCGAACTTACGGATGCGTTGACCGCGCGCAGACGTCGGTTTCGGTTGCGGCGGAGCGTATCCCTCGCGCAAGTACTGGAAAGCTGCAATGGCGAGGACCAGTCCGAACAGGATGAGGAACAGGGTGCCCGATTCGTTGCCGCCCAGCGAGACCGTCTTGTCGAACCACGGCACGCCGTAGCTCGAGACGTACCAGTAGCCGTTGATACCCGAGAACGACAGTGCCAGAACGAACATCAGCCCGGCAGTGAACAGCGATCGGTTGCGTCGCGAGCGCAGGGCACTGGCCGAGACGGCGACGGCCGTCAGTGCCGCCAGTCCACCGGCGATTCCGGCGTAGGAACCGAAGTGGTGAGTCCACTTGGTGGGGTTGAACATCATGAAGAAGATGGTGCCGAGGACGACGCCGAGCAGACGCCACGCCGGTCCGTTCGCAATGCCGGGGATGCGTCGTCGACGAAGCAGCACGAACAGTGTGGTGAACAGGCACAGGATCATCGTCAGGAACGCGAAGCGGCGTGCGACCGAGCCGTCGACGGTTTGGACGAAGAGGTAGTAGTACCGCAGGAAGTCCTGGTACCAGGCCTCGTTGGGGCCGATGATGGTGCGGACTCGGGTGGACTCGATCACCGTCGCGTACGTTTGGTCGGCGAAGACGACGACGAGTACCAGCACGCCTGCTGCCGCCAGCGGGGCCAGCATCGCGAGGGTGCCGACCTGACGGTGGCGTCGGACGACGATGCGCGCGATGGGCCGGGCCCCGGCGAGAAGTGCTGCCACACACATCAATCCGGTCGGTGCTGCGGCGAGGGTGAAGGCTCCGATGAGGCAGGCTGCGGCGGCGGGGAGCAGTCGGCCGGTGGCGATGGATCGTTCCACCGAGCACCAGGTCAGGAGTGCTCCGAGCGCGACGATCGGTTCGGGACGCAGACCGTTGTTGTACGGCAGCCAGAAGGCGAGGAACACCAGTCCGCCGGTCCACAGGGCGACGTTGGATTTGCGCACGGCGCGGCCGAGGCGCGGGACCACCTCACGGCTGATCACCATCCAGCACAGGACGCCGGCGATGAGGGCGGGCAGTCGCATCCACGGGCTGGCGGTCGAGATCTTGGCGAACACGGCGAGTACGTCGTAGTACCAGCCGAACGGGGCTTCGGGGACGCCGAACCAGCGGAAGTAGTTCGCCATGTAGCCGGAGTGGTCGGCGGCGCGGGCCATCGTGAGGAGATAGCCGTCGTCCGAGGTGTTCGCGCCGACGAAATGCCAACCGACCAGAACGCCGAGGACGGTGACGTCGACGCCGGTGAACCTCCACCAGTGGGAGGGGAAGAAGCGGCGGTGCGCTCGACCGTCGGTGCCGTCGAGCCGTCCGAGTGCGCCGATAGCCAAGAGCGTGCAGGCGATCGCGAGGATCATGATCAGAGATTTGAGCAGCGTCGGCGACGACGAGAAGCGGGAGTCGACGTCGACGGTGACGGACATGTCGGCCGGGGCCGCGCCGCTGAGATCGCTGAAGATGCCGACGACCTGGGGGCGTAGATCGCCGTCGAGCCTGCCTTGCAGAGGCTGGCCGTCGTCGTCGGTCAGTCCGGTGAAGGCCGCGGAGGTGTACTCGTCGTTCGAGGTGATCTCGATGGCCGCGCAGCGGGTGCTCTCGACGTCGGCGCGCGGTGCCGTCGCGACCACTACGTTGCGGTCGAGAACGTCCACGTTCGATTCGCCGACGCGCACGAACAGACTGTTCAGTGCCGCGCCTTCGCCCTGAGGGGGCGCAGTCGCCAGCAGCAACCCGCCCGACGCGGGGAGTGCTGCGACGGCAGAGCACGGGAGGGTCGCGGTGAGGCTCAGGGGTGCCTGGGACACCAGCGGGGCGTCCACGTCCTGCAGGAGGCCGTTCTGCGGCCATTCGATGGTGGCCGTTGTCTGCGTGACGGGTGCGAACGGAGTGATCAGCGCGAACAGCACACCGAGCACGCCGGCCACCATGGCGATCAGCCGGGGAACTCGTACCTGAGCACGAAGTTCGTCCGAGGCTCGCAGTGGAGCGGGGACGGGTGGACCAGCTGATGAATCTGTCACGACGTCGGGCACGAGAGTCGATGTTATGCGAGCGTGACGAAGAGGTCACACAGGCACCGTCCCCGGGAATAAATGCAAAACCAGGGAATCAGTCTGTTTTCATCGGTCCGTCGCTGGCCAATCCGGACCGAGACTGCTGCTCGACGGCGATCTCGGCCGTAGTCGCGTCAGGATCGAGTGGCGTGTATCTCTCGATGGATCCCCAGTCTCGGGCGTAGTCGTCGGCGAGGTACGACGGCAGTGTCTCCGCACCGAGGAGCAGTTCGGTCCAGCCGAGCGGGCCGCCGCCGATCGAGTCCTGCCAGGCATTGGTGGATTCGGCACCGGTGCGGTCGGGCAGGATGCGGTACTTCGGTACCTCGGCGACGCCGTCGCGATGATCGAACGGACGCTGGCACGGAAACGCGAGTCCGACGGCCCAGTCCAGCATCACCGGATCGGTCGATCCGACCAGTGAGTTCAGCGTCTGCGTCTTCGGGACGCGCGGCGGGGTGACGGCGAGCCATTGATCGCCGGCCAGGTCGTTGTCCTCGGCGACGATGCGCACGACGTCCGCGTCGGCGGGAAGGTCGTTCATCGGCACGCGCAGGTTGCGCCACGACGGCGACGGACCGATGTCGAGCGGGGTGATGCGTCCCAGCGCGATCACGTCACCGCCGTCGCGGCGTCCGTATTCCAGTTCGACGCGTTGGCCTTCGGTGACGATGCCGTCCTCGTCCACCGATCGGATGCGGCCGGCGGCGGCGATGGCGATCAGGTCGCCTTCCCCCGGCAATGCGTACCAACCGGAGGTCAGGGATGCGGGCTCGGTGGCTCCGAAGCTGCCGAGTACCGGTGTGGTGCTCGGATCGAGGCCGAACGGCAGTGCGACTGTGCTGCCGTTGATTCCGACGTTCTCGGTGGTTCCGCCGGAGGTGCCCGCGGAGTTCGACGAGGTGGCCGCAGCGCTCTGTTCGGAGTCCTCGGGGCGGATGGAGTTCGCGCTGCCCTGCGCGGTGTCCTCGGAATCGGCCGTCAGGTCCTGGGCGACGCCGTCGGGGGTGAATCCGGTACTCCCACCGGCACCGAGGGCGTCGGCTGCGGGATCGATCGGTTGCAGGACCGAGCCGTTGACGTCGGTCTCCACCTGTACGTCACCGGCGAGTCCGCACGAGTTTCCGGCGAGGGCAGAGAAGTTCGAGCGGGCGATGGAGTACGCCGGGTATTGCGCCACAGCACCTTTGACGAACGAGAGCACCTCGAAGGCCACGACCCCGCCGGCGACGATGGTCAGCGCGGACGGCGCGAAGCGTCGACGCGTGGTCGGTTCTTCTCTGCGATAAGGCAATCGGACGTGCTGATAGGCCGCGTAGAGCAGCGTCAGCACCGTCAGGCCCAGCAGGATCGTCGAAAAGCCCTTGCCGGCAATGGACGGCGGCTTGTCGAACCACGGTATGCCGTAGCTCGAGACGTACCACCACCCGTTCGAGCTGGTGAACGCCACCGCCGTCAGGAACAGGACAGCGGCGGTGAACAGTGTTCTGTTGCGCGGAGATCGGACGGTCGCAGCGGTGACGGCAACGGCAGCCAGCGCGGCCAACGACGCCGCGAGACCGGCGTACACACCGAAGTGGTGGGTCCATTTGGTGGGCGTGAACATCATCAGAGCCAGTGCGCCCAGAATGATTCCGAGTATCCGACGCGACGGCCCGGTGGCCGTCCCGGGGATGCGTCCGTTCTTGCGGAGCATCACCGCGATGCACACGACGATGCACAGCAGCATCGCGAACATGCCGAATCGTCGGGCGAGCGAGCCGTCGGGAGAAATGGTCATCAGCGCGTCCCAGCGCACGCGTTCTTCGAACCACGGCACGTTCGGACCGATGGCCGAGCGCACTCGGGTCGCTTCGAGGACCGTGGCAAGAGTCTGGTCGGCGAAGATCGCGATCAACACCGCCAGTCCCGACGCGACCAGCGGCGCGAGAACGGCGAGCAGTCCCACCTGGCGAGCTCGCTTGACCACGATCATCACCAGCGGGCGCAGGCCGGCGAGCAGGGCTGCGACGGCGATCAGTCCGGTCGGTCCGGCGGCGAGGGAGAACGCAGCGATCAGGGTGCCGATGGCGGCGGGCAGGAGTCGTCCGGTGGCGATGGCGCGTTCGATCGAGCACCACGTGAGCAGTGCGCCGAGGGCGATGATCGGCTCGGGGCGCAGGCCGTTGTCGTAGGGCAGCCAGAAGGCGAGGAACACGAATCCGGCGGTCCACAGCGCGACCCGGTTGGTGAGAACTGCGCGACCGAGGCGGGGGATCACCTCGCGGCTGATGACGAGCCAGCACAGCAGCGCCGCGATGGTGGCGGGCAGGCGCATCCAGATGCTGGCGGTGCTGACCTTGGCGAGGGCGGCGAGCATGTCGTAGTACGGCATGCCGAACGGCGCTTCGGGGACGCCGAACCAGCGGAAGTAGTTGGCCATGTAGCCGGCGTTCTCGGAGACGCGGGCCATGTTGAGCAGGTAACCGTCGTCGGAGGTGTTCGCGCCGATGAAATGCCACAGCACCAGCACGCCCACCACGACGGCGTCGACACCGGTGATGGACTTCCATCGTGACGGGAGGAATCGGCGGTGGCGTCGACCGTCCATGCTGTCGAGGCGATGCAGCGCGAACAGGGACGCGATCACGGCGAGTGCGCCGACGATCATGGCCAGCAACTTGAACGTGGTGGGGCTGGAGGAATAGCGCGAGTCGATGTCGGCGCGCACGTTCAGGCCGTCGACCGGTGCGGTGAGGTCGGTGTAGACGCCGACGACCTGCGGGCGGACGTCGCCGTCCATCGTGCTCGTTTCGCCGTCGAGGTCGACGACAGTGCTGGTGGCGTTCGACGAAACCGTCACGGCACAGTCGGCGGACAGCTCGGACACGGGAGCCTCGGCGAGAACGCGATCACGCAGCAGCACCTGCAGTCGGTCGTCGTCGACCCGCACGATCAGTGCCTTCTGCTCGGTCTTCGCAGCTTCGATGGGGGCGGTGGAGATCAGCGTGCCGCCGTCGGTGAGAGCACTGGCGGCGCTGCACGGAATTGTTGCCTCTAGGTCGACGGGCGAGTAGCTCACCAGCGGAGCGTTGACGCTGCCGAACGAACTCTGCGGCCACGACAGCGTCGCGACGTCCTGCTGAACCGGCAGCAGGGGTGTCGCGATGGCCAGAACCGCACCGATGATGCCGGTGACGATCGCTATCAGCCGGGCGGTCGCGAAGTTCGGAGCGGTCTCGGGCACGCCGACGATGCTAGGGGACGAGCGTCCGCACGTCCCACACCCATACGCCTCCGGTGTACCGAGGCTCGACGCCGACGAGGTCGGTGACGGTGCTCCGCAGAGCGAGAGTGTTCTTGCCCGGCGGCAGGACGACGACGTCGGCCTCCCAGAAAGCCATGTCCTCGGCGGCGTCGCTGCGCTGATCGGCGGTGATCTCGGGGACGGTGCCCGAGTCGTAGACCGAGCCGAGCAGCAGCGCCGTCGGACGGTCGACGGCCCCGTACTTGGCGACCTTCTCTTCCTTGTCGCTCGGTCCGACGAAGTATCCGGCGGCCAGTTTGAAGCCCATGTCGGCGTCCATCTGCCAGCGCAGCGGGCGCGCGTCCTCGGGCCGCGGAAGGGGCACGGTGACGACGGAACCGTCGTCGACGAAGTTCTCCCACTCGCCGTCGGCGAAGAACTCCGGCGTCGGGGACTTGTCGACGGTCACCAGCGGCGTCGGGATCAGGGGTACGAGTGCGAGCGTGAGTCCGGCGATCCAGAACGCAGGCAATGGGCGAAGTCCGTTGCGGAACGTGCGATCGGTGGCCAGGACGACCAGCAGTGCCAGTGCAGGCACCGCGCCCAACGCGAAGCGGGTTTCGAGCACGGATTCGACGAGTGGGTACTCGGCCAGCTTCGTCCACGGCAGCGTGATGCCGGTGTCGTCCTTGCCGATCACCAATGTCGCGCCGAGTGACAGCACGCTCATGACGATCGCGGTCGCAGCGGCCGCACGGGCGCAGGCGACGCGCCACATCCACACCGCTGCCACCAGGGACAGCACCAGCAGCGGCCAGCCGAAGTACGCGTTCTCCTCGGTGGCGTTGATGCGGACGTTCTGCCCCGGAGTCGCTTCGCCGCCGAGCGATTGCGTCGGGAATTGGAACAGTGCTTTGGCGTCGTTGCCCATGGCACCGTGTTCGAGGAACGAGTACGACTGCGGGCCGAAGAACTGCCACCACAGCGGAAACGCCACGAGCGTCAACGCGATGCCGGCCGAGACCGCGAGTCGGGGCACGGCATTGCGGACGGCAGGCCACAGCGACCGCGGCCTGGACACGTAGTAGACGACGGCGAAAATGGCGAACGACATCGCGAAGATGAGCAGCGGCTCTTCGCCGAGCAGGATCTGCAGCGCGACGATCAGCCCGAGTCCGACGGTGTTCTTCTTGGTCCCACCGCCGCGTGCGATGCGGGTGACCAGCATGGCGATCACCGGAAGCAGGAACAGCACCACGAAGTTGGGGTGACCGTTGGCGTGGGAAATCGCGCCGGGCGCAAAGCCGCACAGCGCGCCGCCCACTGCAGCGGCACCCTTGGACGCGTTGAGCTGGCGGGAGAACAGCCAGAACCACGCGAACGCGGTGCCGGCCAGGCCGACGGTGAGGGCAATCGCCCAGGTCACGGTAGGTCCGAAGAGCAACGTGATCGGCGCAAGGGGGATCGAGACTCCGAACATCGCCGTGTTCGCCATGAGATTTACCCCGAGCGGGTAATTCTGCAGGTCACTCCACAGTGGATTGTCCAGATGCGCGACCGAATTGGCGGCGACGGAGAAGAACCACTCCCACATCGTCTGATCCTGGCCGCTGTTGTAGAGGTAGCCGCCGCTCAGATTGCGCCACTGACCTTGCAGGACGTAGACGGCAGCGACCAGAAATCCGACCGCCGCAACGACGTCACCACGCCCGACGCCGGAGTGTCGAGCCGGTGCCGTTGTCGGCTGCCGCTCGAGAACACTCTGGTCGTGGGTGGTCATCGCGTCGAGGTTACAGAAAGATCACGATGGGCGAAAACTCGAACGACCTGCGTCACACGGTGACCGAGGTGGTGGTGCAGGGTCGTGAAGTTCCTATCCGATCAATTCCGAGAGTTCGACTGTGGAGTGCTCGGCGATTTTCTTCTTGCTGGTCATGAAATCGCGCGGACGGTTGACGCAGTCTGCGGCGATGAGTTGGCCGCCGCGGAGGTAGTAGCAGGTGAAGTCGCGATCGCGCTCCGGGTCGCCGTTGACGACGACCTCGTCGTATCCGGTGCCCAGTCCGGCGATCTGAAGCTTGAGGTCGTACTGGTCGGACCAGAACCACGGCAGCGCGGTGATGGCGGCGGACCCTCCGGTCAAAGTCGATGCCGCCACCTTCGCGTGTTCGTTTGCAGCGCAGACTCCTTCGAGGCGGACGCGCCGCGAGTAGCGGGCAACGTGGTAGGTGGCGCAGTCGCCGGCAGCGACGATATCGGGATCGTCGGTGCGGGTCCGATCGTCGATGACGATTCCGTTGTCGACGGTGATCCCGGCCGCTTCGGCGAGTTCGGTGTTGGGGACGATGCCCACCCCGATGACCACCAGATCTGCCGGGAGCGTGTCTCCGCCGGCCAGCACGACCTCCCGCACACGGCTGTCTCCGCGGAACTCCTCCACGAGCGCACCCGTCCGGATCTCCACGCCCGCTTCGCGGTGGATTCGGGTGAAGAACGTCGAGACCACCGGTGCGGTCACGCGTTCCAGAACACGCTCCGCGGCCTCGACGACGGTGACGTCGAGACCGGATGCCCGGAGGGACGCTGCCGTCTCCAAACCGATGTAACCGCCACCGACGACGACTACCCGTGTGCCCGGCGTCGCGGCCGAGCGTAGCGATGCGGAGTCGGCGGCGGTGCGCAGGTAGTGGATGCCCGCCAAATCTGCTCCGGGAGTTGCCAGTCGGCGAGTTCGCGCGCCGGTGCAGAGGGCGAGCTTGCTGTACGACTGCGTGACGCCGGAATCGAACGTGACTGTGCGAGCCTCACGATCGATGCTGCTCACCGAACCATCGACCAGCTCGATGTTCTGCTTGTCGTAGAAGTCCGCTCCGCGGATGGCCATGGCCTCGAGGGTCGAGGTGCCGGCCAGATAGGCCTTCGACAACGGGGGACGCTGGTAGGGCAGCGTCCCCTCGTCACCGATGAGAACTATCTCCCCGGCCCACTTCTCGCGTCGCAGATGTGCGGCGAGCTGAGCGCCGGCGTGGCTGGCGCCGATGATCACCGCGCGTTCGGCACTCACTCAGGCCTGCTGCTTCGGGGTGAGGGTGACCATCATCTTGGATATGCCTCTCACGAAGTTGGACTGCACGTACTCGGGCTTCCCGACCACCTCGATGTTCTCGAACCTGGTCAGCAACTCCTCCCACAGGATTCGCAGTTGCATCTCCGCGAGCCTGTTGCCCATGCACCGGTGCACGCCGAACCCGAACGCGATGTGGTTGCGTGCGTTCTTGCGGTCGATGATGAAGTCGTCGGGCCGATCGAACACGCGCTCGTCCCGGTTGCCGGAGGCGTACCACATGACCACCTTGTCGCCCTTGCGGATGAACTGGCCGTTCAGGATCGTGTCTTCCTTCGCGATCCTGCGCATGTAGGCCAGCGGCGTCTGCCAGCGGATGATCTCCGACACCATCCCGGGCACGAGATCGGGATTCGCCTTCAGCTTCTCGAACTGATCGGGAAACTCGTTGAGCGCCAACACTCCACCGCTCATCGAGTTACGCGTGGTGTCGTTGCCGCCGACGATGAGCAGGGTGAGATTTCCCAGGAACTCCAGCGGCCGGTCGATGAGATCCTTCGTGTCGTCATTGGCCTGCAGCAGCGAGATCAGGTCGAAGCCGGGCTCTTCCCCTGCTGCTTTTCGAGCGGCCTTGTCGTGCCAGAGAGCGCTCAGGCCCTTGGCTGCGTCGACCATGGCTCCGAACACCTCGTCGTTGTCCGAGGGGCCACCGTTGGTCTGTTCCATTGCCGTCGCCAGGTCCGACCACTCGACGAGCTTGTGTCGCTGCTCGTACGGGAAATCGAGCAACGTCGCCAGCATCCGTGCCGTGAGTTCGACGGACACCGTGCGAACCCAGTCGAACGGCTGGTTCACGGGAAGGTCGTCGAGAACCTCCTGAACCCTGGACCGGATCAGGTCCTCCATCTCGCGGAGATTCTTCGGGGCCACCACCCCTTGGACCGCGGCGCGCTGAGCGTCGTGACGCGGGGGGTCCATCGCGATGAACATCGCGATGTCCATGAAACGCGGCGGCTTGCCGATGATGATGAACGGCTCCGCCGAGAACACCTTGTGGTTCTTGTCGACGGCGATGATGTCCGCATGCCGGGTGACCGACCAGAACGGCCCGAACGGGCTGTTCGGCTGGAAGTGCACCGGCGCCTCGTTGCGGACGCGCTCGAAGTACGACTTCCAGAGGCCCTGGCGGTAGAGGAACGGGTTGCTCAGATCGATGTCGGCGAGATCGACCTCGTCGACCGGCGGAATCGGTGTCTCGGTGAACATGACCTGGCCGTCGGTGCGGGTCACGATCCGACGCGTCTTGTCGTAGAGGTGCGCGCCGCGGATCTGCAGTTCCATCGGGATGACGGATCTCGCGGTGGTCGCGACGGTGTCGGCGATACTCATGGCTCTCTCCTCCGGTCCGCAGGTCAGATCTGGAATTCGGGAACGCGGACCGTCAAGCCGTCCCACGACTCGCGCGCGGTCATCTGGCACGACAGCCGAGATGTCGGTTCACGCTCGGGGTTCATGGCGAGCATGTCCTCCTCGACCTCGTCGTTGGTGCCGACGACGTCGCTCCATGCGTTGTCGACGACGACGTGACAGGTTCCGCAGGCTGCTTCGCCGCCGCAGTCTCCGTCGATACCCGGGATGGCGTTGTCGACGGCAATCTGCATCAGGGATGTGCCCTCGGTCAGCGGTGCCTCGTGCTTCTCGCCGTCGTGCGTGACAAAGGTGACGTTGGCCATGGTGTTCTCCTCGCTGAGTAACTGTGTTCCAAGTCTCACTGCGATGGACTTTCCGAACCAGGCTCGAAAGCGTCGATTTGTTGTTAATTTGGCTCACGTGGGATCAACGGAGTCCGGAGTGCCCCCGCTTGCCTTCGCGCAGCTGCTCGGTAGCGGCGCGCTGGGCGAGCGGGCGGAGGCTGCGTTCCGACGCATCCTGGTGCGTGAGGGCGTCAGCATGACGGAGCTGGTCACCCGCGACGGACAGGTGCCGCTGCGGTGGTTTCGGGAGGTGTATCCGGACCTCGACCGTCAACAGGGTTTCCGGCTCGGCGCGACGTTCGCGCAATACGTGCAGCCCACGTCGTTCGGCCCTCTCAGTCTTCCGCTGATCAGTGCCGGATCGGTGGCAGAGATGGTCGAGTTGCTGGAGTTCCTCCCGCTGGTCTCGACGGCTCTCGCCGTGCACATCCACCACACCGATCGAGGGTTGACCATCGGACTCGCCGGGCGCACGGGGGACGACGGGCTCGACAGCATTGCTGTCGCGTACGGCGGTTCGTGCCTTCTTCGTCTGATCGACATGCTCGCCGGCTTCGCGGACGCGGTCGAACTTCACCTCGATATCCCGGCCCCGGAGCGCGATACGCTCGACGACGACGAGATCCGGCGCATCGTGTTCGATGCGCCGTCACCGTTCGTCTTCGTGCCGGCGGCCATCCTCGACGAGGCATGCCGGTTCTCCGATTCGTTGTCGTATCAACTGGGGATCGCGGAACTGAAGAAGGCCGTCGACGGCCGTCGTACGAAGTCGTACACGGAGACCGTGCGCGCGCTGTTCGACACCGACCGCGAGTGCACCAACAGTGCGCACTGTGCCCGGAGAATGGCGGTCTCCACCAGCACCCTCAAACGAAAACTCGGCAACGAGGGAGCCACGTTCCGTGCGCTACGTCAGGCGTTCCTTCAGGAGCGCGCGACCATGCGTCTGCTCGACGGTTCGGTGACGGTGGGGGAGATCGCCGCCGAACTCGGCTACAGCGACGTCGCCAGCTTCTCGCATGCGTTCACGCGATGGACCGGACGCTCACCGAGGGAATTTCGATCTCGCACCGCAGCACCGAGGTAGTGCGTTCGCGGTCGACGACCGTTCAATTCGCGCGCACGACCAGCGCGAAGGGTCCGATGTCGGTGACGGTGAAGCGCGGATCCTCGAACAGTGACTGCGGGAAGGTGACGGTGTAGCGGCGCACGTTCGGGTCGTTCGGGTAGACGTCCTCGGCCAGGCGCAGGGTGTAACCATCGGCACCGCGGCGGAACAGGAACGCATCCGGCGCGCGCCACTGGCTGGTGTCGAGCGCGTCGACCAGCTGATCGGGCGTCTCGAGCTCGGTCCACTGCTCGATGGCGTCGGCTCGCTGATCGAACTGCGCCAGTGGGTTGGCGTAGTGCGAGGTCAGTCCTTGGAAGCCGAAGTACGGGTAGTAGCTGAGGAACGACGTGTCCGCCGTCAGTACGACGGTTTCGTCGCGCGGACGCTGGGTCTGCTCGGTCAGGGCGGCGTCGACCTCGCGGTAGTACGAGACCGCGCTCGGCGGACGCATGTCGGCGCGGTTGCCGTCACCGTCGGTATCGGAGTACGCGACGGTGATCTCGGTCTGCAGTACCTGGGGAATGTTCTGCGCGTAGGTCATCGCACCGATGGCTGCTACGACGACAGCGGCGATACGGAACTTCGGTGGCTCGTTGATGGCCTGGTAGATCGCGTGGCTTCCTTCGAGGAAGCCGAAAACGCCTGCGCTGCCGAGCAATACGATCAGCACCGCTTCGAGGCGGAACGAGAGCAGGGTGGTGCCCGCGGCCGTGGCGGCCATGGAGAGCAGCGTCCACAGATAGATGGAGACGACGCCGACGCCCAGTGCCTGCGCTCGGCGTGAGGACGAGAACCGCACCGCCACCCACACCGTGCCGATGAGGCACAGCACGCCCATCAGGGAGAACTCGAACATCGGGAAGGGCAGTGTCGCACCGGCTTCGGGCAGATAGTGCAACGCTGTGCCCGACGTGGACGGCGCACCGCGCAGGAATTCGATCAGGTACGGCAGCCACACGGTCGCGGCGATGAGGCCCGACATCGCGGCGATCGCGGCGACCTTGATCGCGATGGGAACCAGTACGTTCCAGGACTTCTTCTCGCGATAGGCGAGGACGGCGGCGAAGAGCGCCATCAGTACGACGGTGAATGCAGCCAGGCCGAGATACAGCGTGTAGAACGTCGCGGCCAGGCCGAGGAAGAGTCCGGTGCCGACCACCGCTCCCCACCCGCCCGATGCGGTGCGGTGCAGCGCTCCCCAGGCGAGGACCAGCGCGGGTGCGAAGAGCATCACGATCACGGCGCTGTATGCCTCGGGGGAGGCGTGGGCGACGACGAGCGCGGTGGTGACGGCGCTGACGGCGACGGCCCAGTCGGCTCGGATCAGTGCCTTCCACAGCACGAACGACACGACGGCGGTGACGGCGAGCAGCCCGATTGCGTAGGGCTTGAACACTTCCCAGCCGTCCATGCCCAGCAGGTTGCCGACGCGTCCGCCGAGCCAGAACCAGCCGGCCGGATAGAAGGGCGGAATGTCGGCGTACGTCATGTCGCGCAACGACGCCGAATCCGTCAGTCGCGTCAGGTATTCGGTACGGAACTCCTGGTCGACGGAGATGCCGAACAGGTAGAGCTTGGTTGCAGCCAGCGGCATCCCGAGGGTGACGGTGACGAATCCGCTCAGCCCGATCCACGCCGCGAGCCGAGCGATCCACGGCCACTTGTGAATCCGGTACAGGTAGATCGACGCGGCGAACAGTGCTGCAGCGGTCACCTGCCCCAGCGTCGTGATGGCGCGGGTGACATTGGACGAGTTGAACGCCGGCCACTGAACCAGTGAGAAGGCGTACAACCCGACCGTCGCCACGACCACTGCGACGAGCACACCGAGAGCGATTTCCCCGACGGCAGAGGCGGTTCTGCGAGCCGGTGCAACCCCGATTGTCATCGAGATCAGATGGGCAGCTTGCGGAAGATCGGCCGCGGCACGTGCCGCAGCACCATCATCACCAGACGCCAGGGCGCGGGAGTCCAGATCAAGGGGGTGCCCTTGCGTGACGCGTTCACCGCGAGCTTCGCGATGACCTCCTTGTCGACGGTCATCGGTGCTTCCTTGACGTGCGCGCTGAACTTGGTGCGCACCATGCCCGGGCGAACGACGGTGACCCGAGGTCCGAACTCGCGCAACGCTTCTCCGAGTCCGAGGTAGAACCCGTCGAGTCCGGCCTTGGTGGAGCCGTAGACGAAGTTGGAACGACGAACCCGCTCGCCTGCCACCGAGGACATGACGATGATGCGGCCGTAGGCCTGCGCCTTCATCTTCTCGCCCAGCAGCACGCCGACCGAGACGGAGGCGGTGTAGTTGATGTTCGCGGCGAGGACGGCCTTGCGCTGATCCTGCCAGAGCTGCTCGGCATCGAAGTCGACGGCGAAGGCGACGATGGCGACGTCGACGTCACCCTTGGCCCAGGCCGCGTCGATCACCTTGGGATGCGAGGCGGTGTCGAGTGCATCGAAGTCGATGATGTCGACGGACTTCGCGCCCTTGGCCGTCAGCTGTGCGACGGCGCTGTCACGGAGAGGATCGTTCGGCAGCGCAGCGAGGATGACACGTGCCGGAGACTTCGACAGGTACTCCTCGGTGATCGCGAGACCGATCTCGCTGGTGCCACCCAGAACGAGAATCGTCTGGGGGTTGCCTACGGCGTCTATCGTCACAGCAGTTCCAGCCTTCTAGCCATATCGGAGGCGAAAACGCCTGTGGGGTCAACGGATCGGCGGACCTTGATCCACTCGTCGATCCGCGGGTACATCGAGTGGAAGGTCTCGGCGTCGGTGCGCGAATCCTTCGCGGTGTACAGACGACCACCGAACTCGAGCACCCGCTTGTCGAGCTCGCGAACGAACTCGTTCAAGCCCGGCTTGATCGGGAAATCGACGCAGATGTTCCAACCCGGAATCGGAAAGCTCAGCGGCGCTTTGTTTCCGGGCCCGAACAGCTTGAAGACGTTGAGGAACGAGTAGTGCCCGGACTTCTGGATGTCGACGATGATCTTCTTGAACTCGTCGACGGCCTCCGGCGGCACAACGAACTGGTACTGGAGAAAGCCCTTGGAGCCGTAGGCGCGGTTCCACTCACCGAACATGTCCAGCGGGTGGTAGAACGCCGTCAGGGACTGGACCTTGTTCCGGTAGTTGCCGGCCTTGCGGTACCAGACCTCGCCGACGGCGGAGAACGTGTACTTGTTGGCCAGGCCGTTGGGGAAGACGTCCGGGAACGTCACCAGCGGCTTGGCGTTGAACCGCAGCGGGTCCTTCTGGAGTTTGGCCGGCAACTGGTCCAACGTCGCGAGCGATCCGCGGGAGAGGGCCGCGCGGCCGAGCTTGGGCGGCGGGGCAACCGCGTCGAACCAGGCGCTCGAGTAGTCGTAGTTGTTCTCGCTGCCGTCGCTGTGCAGGGCGATGGTCTCGTCGAGGGTGGTGGTGACGTCGCCGTCGGCGATGAAGTAAGCCGTCTCCGTCGGCGTCATCTCGATCGTCGCGCGCAGGATGATGCCGGTCAGGCCGTTGCCGCCGACCGTCGCCCAGAAGAGCTTGGCGTTCTTGCCCGACGGCGTCAGGTGGCGGACCTGACCGTCCGCGGTCAGCAGTTCCATCGAGCGGACGTGGTTGCCGAAGCTACCCGCGCTGTGATGGTTCTTGCCGTGAATGTCGGTGCCGATGGCCCCGCCGATCGTGACCTGGCGGGTACCCGGCAGCACCGGTACCCAGAGGCCGAACGGCAGCGCGGCACGCATCAGCTGGTCGAGGTTGACGCCACCGTCGACGTCGACGATCCGCGTCGACGCGTCGATGCTGTGGATGCCGTTCAAGGCATTCATGTCGATGACCAGGCCGCCGGAGTTCTGCGCGTTGTCACCGTAGGAGCGGCCGAGGCCGCGGGCGATGACGCCGCGTCGGAGGTGGGCCGGCTTGGAGTCGTTCTGCTCGGCGACCTGCTTGACCGCGTTCGCGATGAGCTCGGGGTCGGAGGTCGAGAGCACCTCTCCGGTGGAGGGAGCGGTGCGGCCCCAACCGGTGAGTGTGCGGGTCTGCGTGGGTAGCGGCGCAGTGTTCCCGGCCTGTGGTTCCAGGGGGAAGAGTGCGTCGTCGGCTGTCGTGGACATCGCTCAAGAGGGTACCCGCACCGCAGCAGCGGCTAGTGTCAGTCCTCGTGTCCACCCCCGACCGCTCCGCAGAAGAAGGCTCCACGGGCGACGACTGGTCGCCCGAGAACGACGAGTTGCAGCATCACGTCCCGCTACCCGTCGAGTTGCCGCTGACCGAGAACATCGCAGACGCGGCCCTCGATCTCAAGACGCAGGTGGTGCGTTTCTTGGCGACCGGTGTGCTGTCGGCCATCGTCGACCAGGGTGTCAACCTGATCCTGCACTTCGTGTTCGGCGTCGGTGTGACCCTCGCCAAGGCCATCGGCTTCGTACTCGGAACGACGACGGCCTACCTGATCAACCGCCGCTGGACGTTCAACGCGGCCCCGTCACGGGCCCGGTTCTTCGCCGTCGTCGCGCTGTACGGAGTCACCTTCGCCGTCCAGGTCGGCATCTACACCTGGCTCTACCAGGCTCTTCCCGACGGCTTCTGGTACGCCAACGTGGCCTTCGTCATCGCGCAGGGCACGGCGACGGTCATCAACTTCCTCGTCCAGCGATTCGTGATCTTCAAAATCCGCTGAGTCGCGGGGTTGCCGCCGGGGGTTCGCAGGCGCGGATTCGCCTCCGTGAGGTTCGCCCCGGGGGTTCGCCAGCGCGGGTTCGCCCCGTGAGGTTCGCAAACGCGCGCGCACTTGCCAAATGCGCGCATTCTCGTCAGCGGTCAGGGGCGATTCTGCGCGCGTCTGACGAATGCGAGCGCGTTTGCCCGGATCTGGTGGTGCCGCCTCGTCCCGCCGCTCACGAGAAGTTCGGCAGGTCTCCGCGTTCGAGGGCTTGGGCGAGGGTGGGGCCGGCCTTGTCCTTGCCGGGGGTTCGCAAACGCGCGCGCACTTGCCAAACGCGCGCATTTTCGTCAGCGGTCAGGGGCGATTCTGCGCGCGTCTGGCGAATACGAGCGCGTTTGCCTGGATCTGGCGTCGTCGCCGCTCACGAGAAGTTCGGCAGGTCTCCGTTTTCGAGGGCTTCGGCGAGGGTGGGGGCGGCTTTGTCCTTGTCGGAGAGTTCGTAGGTCAGGGGTGTGCCGTCGCGGGCGGTGGTGGGCCAGTCGATGCCCAGGGCGGGGTCGAGCGGGTTGATGTCGCGGTCCAAGGCCGGGGTGTATTCGAGGGAGCACAGGTACATGACGGTCGAGTTGTCTTCCAACGACAGGATGGCGTGGCCGAGTCCTTCGGAGAGGAACACTGCTTTGCGGTCGACGTCGTCGATCAGCACGCTGTCCCACTGCCCGAACGTCGGTGATCCGACGCGCAGGTCGACGATGACATCCAGGAACGCTCCGCGGGCGCAGGTGACGTATTTCGCCTGCCCGGGCGGATTGGTGGTGAAGTGGATCCCGCGCAGGACCCCGGCGGCGGAGACCGAGCAGTTCGCCTGCAGCAGCTCCAACGACCGCCCGGTGGTGGCCTCGAACGCCGACGCTTTGAACCATTCGAAGAACACTCCGCGGTCGTCGCCGAACTGACGTGGGGTGTACTCGTAGGCACCGGATATTTTCAGTTCACGAAAGGTCATCGGTTCCCTCGGTCGATCAATTCCAGCAGGTAGCGGCCGTACCCGGACTTGACGAGTGTCTCGGCGCGCACGCGCAGTTCGTCGTCGGTGATGAATCCTCGTCGCCAGGCCACTTCTTCGGGGGATCCGATCTTGAGGCCTTGGCGTTGTTCGATGGTGCGCACGTAGTTCGAGGCGTCGAGCAGGGAGTCGAACGTGCCGGTGTCGAGCCAAGCTGTCCCGCGAGGGAGAACTTCGACGTGGAGGCGGCCGGCCTCCAGATAGTGGCGGTTGACGTCGGTGATCTCGTATTCCCCGCGGGCGGACGGTTCGAGGTCGCGGGCGATGGCGATGACGTCGTTGTCGTAGAAGTACAGGCCGGGGACGGCGTAGTTCGATTTCGGGGCGGCGGGTTTTTCTTCGAGGGAGATGGCTTTGCGGTTGTCGTCGAATTCGATGACGCCGTAGGCGGTGGGGTCGGAGACCTCGTAGGCGAACACGGCTCCGCCGTCGATGTGATCGAACCGCGACAGTTGGGTGCCCAGGCCGGGGCCGTAGAAGATGTTGTCGCCCAACACCAATGCCGCGGAGTCGGTGCCGATGTGCTCGGCACCCAATACGAACGCTTGGGCGAGACCGTTCGGCTCGTGTTGGACCTTGTAGGTCAAGTCGATGCCGAACTGGGAGCCGTCACCGAGGAGGCGCGTGAATTGGTCGGCGTCCTGCGGGGTGGTGATGATGAGGATCTCGCGGATCCCGGCCAGGATCAGTGTCGAGAGCGGGTAGTAGATCATCGGTTTGTCGTAGACCGGGACCAGCTGCTTGCTGACGCCCATCGTGATCGGATGAAGACGCGAGCCCGTGCCGCCCGCCAGAATGATTCCCCGCATGACCGCGAAGTCTTCCAGACCCTCCGATCACCCGCTCGCTTGTGCCTGTCCCGTTTCTGCTGCGTGAGCTCCGAGGTGCACCTACGCTCGCCGCATACCCAGCTTCCGAGAGAACCGAGGACAAGCCACGTGACGACAACGAACCAGATCTCCACCGGTATCGATCAGGTCACCGCTCTGCTCTCCACAGTGACCGAAGCCGAACGCGCATCGGCCACGCCCTGCACCGAGTGGACCGTCGCCGAGCTGACGGACCACCTGGTGAACACCGCGGCCAACTTGGTGACCATGGCTCGGGGTGGCGAGATCGATTGGTCGGCGTCGCCCGAACCGTCGTCGGATCCGATTCCGCTGTGGACGGAGCGGACTCGCGAACTGCTGGCCGAGATCGATGCAGGTTCACCATTGCCGCTCGGCATGGTGGCTGCGGAACTCTCGGTGCACGCGTGGGATCTCGCGACCGCACTCGGGCGCGGCACGGACGATCTCGACCAGACGGTGGCGGAGGAGGGGATGGTGTTCATGTCGGCCAACATGACCGACGAACGACGAGGCGGTGCTTTCGATCCTGAGCAGCCTGCACCCGACAGCGCAAACGCGTACGAGCGGTTGGCGGCCTTCGCCGGACGCACTGTCCGAGGGTCCTGACAGTTCCAGCGGCCGATCACTCCCACGGGATTCGGTACGGCGAAGTTCCGGTCTCGGTGATCGGAGTCGGCCATTCGGCCGGCCACAGGATCTGCGGATCGGCCTTGAGCTCTTCGACTTCCGGTGGCACCGGAGTTGCGTCCACCTCGACACGTTCCCAACTGCATTCACCCGACGCGACGCGGGTCGCGTAGTGGATCAGGTCGGCCGATGCCCGGCGTGAGGACGCCAGGCGGGCCAGCAGTTCCGCTGTGACGTATCGGGTTCCCGCCGGAGCTTTCAGATCGGTGTTCAGGGCCCGCGTGCGCGCGGCCTCGAGCTCACCGCAGGATGTCATCAGACGGTCGTACGCGGCTCGGGCGTGTGGAGGCAGTGACTGGATCATGCGTCCCGCCAGGGTTCGTCGCCGGTGCCAACGGAGAAGTCCTCGTCCGGAGTGTCGAGGACCGGTCGGATATCCGCGGTCTTTCCCGCTTCGACGGACTGCTTGCCGTGGTCGAGGAAGTCGTTCAATGGGCGTAACGTGTCGTCGATCTTCTTGCCCACCTGGCTCTCGGGATCGCCGAGCGCGTCGAGGAACGCGCCGAAGTCGTCGACCACCTGCTCGATCTTCGCAATGAGTTCCTTGGTCAGATCCATTGCTGTCCAGCAGATTTCGATGATACTTTCGACCTGCCAGGCCGTGCCCACCATCGGTACCTTCTTGATCATGACCTTCAACGCACCGCGGGCGTTGTCGACGGCGACCTCCGATTCGAGAAGTTCGACGACTTTCCGAACCACTGCCAGCGCAGCGTCACGGAGTTGTTCGGATATCACTGCACAGACCGCGGAAATCGTGCGGCCTGCGGGCCCCTCCCATCGCATTGCGGCCAGTTGTCGGTCGGCGTAATCGGTGAATGCCTGTGCGGCAGCGCCGTGCCAGTAGGCGTCCACGCGCCCCACACCTGCCGCGAACGACTCCGACGCAGCTTCCATGGCGTCGCCTGCGATCTGATATGCCTGGCCGATTCTCCTGATTTCGTTCCAGTTGCCGGTGATCGGCATTGTCGCTTCGTTCAGGGGGCTCCACCCGCAGAGTTCGAAAATCGTTGTGTCGATCTCTCCGAGCCAGCCCGCGGCATCGTCGAGCAATTCTCGGACTTCGTCGACGACGGGATTCGGCGCGGGATAGTCGATCCCGTGGGGCCGTCCGTAGTCGGCCGCTCCGTCGAATTCATCCACGTGGCCGACGGCGGCACGATCCGAGCTGCCTCGATCGATGCCCGGTAGTGGCGTCGCGCTTGTGTGAGCGTTCAGCAGGTCATAGTTTCGCTGATCCTGATCGGCATACAGCCATGCCGCTCTGTTGAGTTCTGCACCCATTTCCCCGCAGTTGGCGGACAGGTGAACCTGCCGAGTGCGTGTCATCTCCTGAAACCGTGCGAGGTACGGCTGAAGTCGTTTCAGAATCTGCCCAACCACGTTCTCGCTCAGGCCCGCATGATCGAGCAGATAACGATGACTGGCCAGAGTGTCGCCGCCGATGCGATCGAGAAGATGTCCGAGGCCGGCTATTTCCGAGGATCTGGCGATCAGCGGTTCGGTCATTGCGTCGCGGTCCTTCTCAGTGACGAGATGAGGCCGTCGACGTCCTCATCGGAGAGTGCGTTCTCGACATCACGGTCGGCAAGTACGACGAAGACCGCGACCTCTGCCGTGGCGAAACCGGTAGTGGTGACAACGTCGAATGTGGCGCGGGGAGGAGGGCAGTACGGCGAATCCGGTATCTCTTCCACCAGGGCTGTGTAGCGGACAGCCGGGACTCCGTCGACCTGTAGATACTCGGGGTCGCTGATCTGAACAGTGGGTGCCAGTGAACCATCTCCGTTGGTGAAGATCATCGACGCCTTCTGCGCTTCTTGATAGGCGAGGACAGTCAAGTCCCCGGCACGTCGACCGGTCATTCCGCTGATCGCCGAAGACTCGAACTCACCACCCTCGCAATCGAATCGACCGTGGAGGCCCATTGCGCCGTACGTTGCGGTCGACCCGTCCTCGCCGACCCACTCCGAGAAACCGTCGTTCCAATTTTCCCAGTCCGCAGGAATATCGTAGGTCCAGCCGAATTTGGTGGCGATGGGCTGCGGTTGGCCGTCGGGCACCTCGATCTTCGGTGGCGGCCGGTTCATGGACGGAAACCCCGGCGGCATTGGTGGCGGGGCTGTCGTCGAGCCCCTGGGTTCTGGCGACACCGGCGGAAGGACCTGTACCCCCTCGTACGGCTCGGGCACCTCAGGTGCCAGCTGCGGGATTGCCCACATGATTCCGAACAGCAGTGCCACCGATGCCGCGAGACGCAGCAGAATGTATCGAAGACGCATCGTCACTCCCCCCGAAGTCGAAGAGAAGCTAGCACGCGCGCCCGACATGCTTGGTCGACCTCCGGACGCGGTGCAACTATCGCTCCACTCGACGGTCCGATCGCCGGGAACCTACCCACCGAGGCGTCGAGTGGAGCATCCCGTGCAGCGACACCTGCGCTGGAATGGCCTGCGGACCCAGACAAGAACGGCCCGCAGGAGCATCCCCCGGTAAAGTGCCGGTACATGAGAATTCTCGTCACGGGTGGGGCCGGGTTCATCGGCGCGAACTTCGTACATCAGACCCTCGCGCAGCGTCCCGACTCCCAGGTCACCGTGCTCGACAAGCTCACCTACGCCGGCAACAAAGCCTCCCTCGACCCGGTGGCGGATCGCATCGAGTTCGTCCACGGCGACATCGCCGACGCCGATCTCGTGGACCGCCTCGTCCGCGAGACCGATCTGGTCGTCCACTTCGCCGCCGAATCCCACAACGACAACTCGTTGACCGATCCGTGGCCGTTCGTGCACACCAACGTCATCGGTACCACCACGTTGCTCAACGCGGTACGCGAACACGACGTCCGCTACCACCACATCTCCACCGACGAGGTCTACGGCGACCTCGAACTCGACGACCCGGCACGGTTCACCGAATCGACCCCGTACAACCCGTCGAGCCCGTACTCCTCCACCAAGGCCTCGAGCGACCTGTTGGTGCGTGCCTGGACCCGCTCGTTCGGGGTCCGCTCCACCATCTCCAACTGCTCCAACAACTACGGCCCGTACCAGCACGTGGAGAAGTTCATCCCCCGTCAGATCACCAACATCCTCAGTGGCTCACGGCCGAAGCTCTACGGGGCAGGGCAGAACGTGCGCGACTGGATCCACGTCGACGACCACAACAGTGCCGTCTGGGCCATCATCGACGGCGGCCGCATCGGCGAGACCTACCTCATCGGAGCCGACGGCGAAGCGAACAACCGCACCGTCCTCGAAGCGATCCTCGAAGAAACAGGCAACGCACCCGACGCCTTCGATTTCGTCACCGACCGCCCCGGCCACGATCTGCGCTATGCCATCGACTCGACCAAATTGCGTACCGAATTGGGTTGGACACCAACCTATGTCGACTTCCGCGCCGGCTTGAAAGCGACCATCGACTGGTACCGCGAGAACGAGCAGTGGTGGCGGCCGCAGAAGGACGCCACCGAGGCGGTCTACGCGGCGAAAGAATCCGTACTGCCCTGAAGCCGGAACTAACTACTGCGTGACATCCGATGGCGCAGCAGCAGATACACCGCGCGACGCATGAACGAGGTCATCAGGGCCTTGGCGTTGCCGATGCGAACATCGTTGTCGGACAACAATGTCGGGTCGCTGGCCTGCAGCGAGCGGTGGAAGTCCGCGGCCTGACGTGCCTGCTGTGTCGCCAGTTCCACGCTCCACTGTCCCGAGTTGATACGGAACGACGCCAGCGGTTGCGGAATTGCCACGATGTCGCCGCGTAGGGCTACTGCGATGAAGGTGGCCTGGTCGATCAGGTAGGGATGACTGTTGTCCCACAGTCCGATCTCGCGGAGTTCCGACAGCTTCATCATGACGCCGCCTGGTTCGCCGAAGATGTTGGCACCGGCCCGAACTGCGGTTCTGGCGGCGACTCGGCCCGAGACCGTTCCGTGCAGTCCACCGAGCCCGCGGGCGGCGATGACCGTCTTGCCGTAGGCGTCGATCAGCGTCCGCTGTGCGGCGACCAGAACGGCGGACGGGTTGTCGTCGAAAGCCCGCACCTGGGTGTCCAGCGCGGTGGGCGCGATGGTGTCGTCACCGCAGACGAGCTTGATCAGCTCGCCCGTGGCTTCCTCGGTGACGCGGTTCCAGTTGGCTTGTGCTCCGCCGCCGGCCGGGGTTGTCAGCAGGCGGATCCGTGGGTCGTCGAACTTCTGCGCGACGGCGAGGGTTCCGTCGGTCGACGAGTGATCGGCGATGACCAGTTCGAAGTCCGTGAACGTCTGGGCGAGAATCGAATCGATGGTCTCGGCCAGGTACTCGGCGTTGTTGTACGCCGGGACGACTACGGAAACACGGGGCGTCATGATGTGGGGGCCTGGCTCTTTCTGCGGAACGAGAAGTCGCGGTAGCCGAAGAAGCTGACGACTGCCATCACGGCTGTGACGACCAATTGTGAAGGGATGGGTGGGAAGTGGAAGACGGACACGGCGATCGTCATCAGGGAGATGTTGGCGACGAACGCGCCGAAGTTCACGACGAAGAACCGCAGCAGATCACGTAGGAAGTGACCTCGCACGCGGAACACCAGGTAGCGGTACATCGCGAACGCGCACAGCACGTTGCAGAGATAGCCGAGCACGATCGCGGCGTGGTATCCGTACTGCTCGCCGATCAGCAACTGCCACAGGATGAACCACGCGGTACCCAATGCGGTGTTGACGCCGCCGACGAGCAGGAACGCGATTTTCTGATTCTTGACGATGCGCATCAGCGGCCCCGGCGCGCCGTTCATGCCCGCCGGGGGAGCAGGAGTCTGTGGTTCGGTCATCGACCCACCGCCAGTGCCTGACGCGTCGCGAACAGGGTGGACGCAATACCTGCCGGCAATGTTCGGTGCGTTCGGCGATCGATCTGCGGCCAGACCGTCGACCGCAGCCGTAGATCGCGACCCTGGAACACCGCCAATGGGGACGCCGCCAACACCACGTTCGGTCGACGGCGAAACACCGTCCGGCAGGCTCCGAGAATCGAGCCGATGGTCACGGCCTCACCGGAGGCGAAGATCTTGATCGTCGGCGATATTCGTTGCGTGGCTGACATGGCAAGGGTGTCGGCGACCATCTCGGCCGCGTCGGACACGTAGAGGTAGTCGCGCAACGTGTCCATCGGGACGTAGATGGATACGGGGGAGGCCATGAGGTATCCCCGGCACAGGTGCGAGATCAGGCCCTGCGGTTTCGCGAGGTTCTGCCCCGGCCCGTAGAGGTTCGCGAACCGGCCGATGGCCACGTTGATGCCGGTGCGTGCACCGAACTCGGTCGCGATGGCCTCGGACTGCAGCTTGGCGAAACCGTAGTCACCCAACGGAACCGGGTTCGTTCCCTCGTGATGTGGGGCACCCGTCGCGCCGGCGTAGACGCCTCCGGCGGACGAGGCGAGGAACACGGTTCCGGTGCCCGCGCGGTCGGCGGCGACAGCCTCGATGTGCGCCAGGACGGTGCGGATCAGGCCGTTCTCTTCGGCGAATTGTGCTGCACTGGTTCCGTTCACGCCCGCGCCCGCGGCCCAGATCACGTTCCAGGTACCGTCGGCGAAGGAATCGAAGAACTCCGAACAGCGCTGCAGCAGAGCCTGTTCGGCGGACGCCGTGTCCGACCACGGGATGGTGCTGGTGTGCACTCGATGCCCGCGACGACCGGCCTCCCGGGTCACCGCAGCGCCGAGCAGCCCGCCGCTGCCGACGATCCACGTGTGCGTCGCGGTCACGCCGGCGGTGCAGGTTCGGTCGATGGCGCGGTGCGTCCGAGCGGGCCGTTTCCGGGATCGGTGACGATCAGGTACGGCGGTTTGCCCATGGCCGTCTTGACGTTCACGCCCACGTACTCGGCCACCACACCGAGGGAGAACAGTGTTGCTCCGAAGCCGAACAACAGGATCACCATCGTCGATGCCCAGCCTCGTACCTCGGCGCCCGAATCGAAGACGAAGTACGACACGAGTACGTACGCCACCAGAATGAGGCCGAGTACCGCGAAGGCGATGCCGATGAAGCTGACCAGTCGCAGGCCCTTCGTGCCGCTCGAGAGCACCATCCGCCAGAAGTGCGAGAGCAAGGTACGCAGTCGGTAGCCCGATCGACGGTCCACCTCTTCACGCAACGCCACCGGGCTGGTCGTGACGTCGCCTGCGATCCAGCCGAGTGCGATGTCCAGGTATGCCTCGGAACCGGCGTAGGCGGCGACGGAGCGACCGACTTCACCGAGCACCAGGCGGTAGCTCTGGTAGTCGATGGTGTTGTCCCCGGCCAGCGCCTTGGCGATCAGCCACTTCGAACCCTTGGAGGCTGCGTTGCGCCACATCCCATGCGGTGCGACGTTGGTGGGCTTGGCGTAGACGACGGTGGACTGCTGGTCGAGGGCCGTATCCAGCATGCCGCCGATCGCCGCCGGATCGTGCTGCCCGTCCTCGTCCATCGTGACGATCCACTCGCCGCCGCTCGAGGCCATGCCGGCGAGGGTGGCGGGGTGCTGACCGAAATTGCGGCTCAGCCACACCCCGCGAACGAACGTGTGCGCGGCCGTGAGCTGGCGAATCACCGCGGCAGAGTTGTCGGGGCCGTGATCGAAGACGAGCAGAACTTCCTCGACGATCATCGGCCGCCCGAGGGGAGTATGTGTCACCTGCGTCAGCGGAAGGATCTCGTCCATCAACGCGCTGAGCGTCCGTTCGCCCTGGTAGACCGGTACCACGATGGAGATGCGGTGCGGATCAGCAGCAGAGTCGTCGGACATCACGAGGTCTGAGCCTATCTGCTCGACGTCCCAGCGCCGAACTCCCGAGAACTCGAATTTCTGCGCCGTCGCACATCGAGCACCACCAGGCCGACCAGCAACAGCGTCCCGCCGGCCATCGCGGCCAGTCCGAGTCGTTCGCCGGGCGGTCGGAAGGTGATGTGCAGGTCCGCGTTCTCGGTGCCGGGCGGCAGGTCGACGTACAGGAAGATGTCGGCCAGCCCCTTCGTCTGCAGCTCCTCACCGTTCAGCGTCGCGGTGTAACCGGGCCAGGCCAGACGCGAGAACACGACGCTGCCACCGTTGGGTGCGCTGACGTCGACGTGCTCCGAGTCCGCATCGGACGATCGGGGTTCGGCCGTGGCGTTCACGGTCGCGACGACGCGTCCCGACGACGCGGGAATCAACCCGTCGACGCGTTCGAGGACGTAGATCTGGCGAGCGGACTCGGGTGTGGGAGCGGTCACCCACATCCAGCCTGCGGGTGCGGGCCGGGAGTTCGCGAGCGGATACTGGTTCTTCTGCAGCACGATTCGATCGAGTTGCATCAGGTCGGCGTACGTCTTGCCGGTGTACGGCTCGATCTCGAACACGCGCCGGAAGGCGTCCGTGCAGGTCGATCCCTCGTGCTCGAAGCACAGCAGGTTGGCGAAGTCCAGGTAGCCGACGGGGGTGTACGCGTTGACGTAGTCCAGGCCCATGATCTTGGCGGAGTTGCCGTACACCTGGGAGTGCCAGGGCAGCCGGGGGTCGTCGGGTCCGTCGGCTGCGGTCTCGGTGAGCGCCCGGCTACCGAGTTGCAGAGTCGCGCCCTGCCACTGTGGGAACTCGGCCTTGGCCTCGGATTGGGAGGTGGGCAGCCACCACTTGGCGAAGGGCGGTTCGTAGGTGGCCACCTGGTACATCGCGACCGGCGCGATGGTGACCAGGAGCAGCGCCGCAGTGGCCCGGGTGGAGAAGCGGTGGGCCAGCAGCAGAGCGAGCGCGCCGACGAGCAGGATCACCAGCGCAGCGAGGACGTGGCGACCGAAGAATTCCGGGCCCGACGAGCCGGCGCGAAGCAGCAGTACCAGCGTCAGCAGGCCGGCCGCGAGCAGCCGAGGCCGCAGCTTGTCGAGCGTTCCGTACCGGCTGATCAGGGTCACCACGAGAATAAGTGCGACGAGGGCGACGAACGGCAGAATGCGGGCGGGCCAGCGGATCGGTCCGATGTCGCTGGGACCTGCGGTGAAGATCAAGGCGAACGCCAGCATGATCAGTGGTGCCGCCAGCTCGCGCAGAGCCGCGGGTACCCGACGCCAGGCGATGAACGCCAGCGCGGGCACCACGAACCAGGCGATGTAGGTGACCGGCGATTCGGTGGTCTCGCCCGCCCAGGATTCGATGCTCGTCACCGCGGTCGGGATGCTCGCGGTGAGCGATTCCGACCACGGTGCCGTCAGGAAGTTGTCGTTGAACGTGCCCTCGTCCCCGCTGCGCCAGGTGACCGCGGACGTGAGCACTCCGGGCAGGAAGGTGACGGCCCCGCAGGCCGCGGCAGCGATACCTACCGCGCACACCTTCAATGCCGGCCGCCACAGCCGCTGGAACAGTCGTTCGCCGATGGCGACGGATCCGATCATCACTCCGGCCATCACCGCGGCGTGGACGTATCCCACGCTGATGGCGAGGTAGAGAAAGACGAACGGCACGATCGGACCGCTGCGACCGCGGGCGTAGGACACCGAACTCGCCCAGGCGTTCATGATCCACGCCGTGCCCATCAGCGCGGTCACCCACGAGGTGTTCTCGAAGAACAGCGTGAACCCGACGAACGGTGCGCTCGCGCCCGCTACCGCAGCCCAGTTGGCTCGCGCTCCGTAGGCCAGAGCGACTCGAAACACGCCCCAGGCCAACAGAATCGAGAAGCCCAGTTTGACGACCGTTGCCAGCAGTACCAGGTTGTCGATCGACGGCGAGATGTAGTTGATCGCCATCTGAACGGGATTCCACAGGCCGCCCTGGCCCTCGACCGGGTAGTTACCGGCCATCCACTGATCGAGCACCAGCGAGGGGAATTGCCCGTCGCGCATGATGCGTCCGAGTTGGAGCCAGTTGGGTACGGCACCCGATTCGGTGTCGTCGATGTAGAAGAAGCGGGGATCGACGCTGAGCACCAGGAGATAGCCGAGGACCACCACTGCAGCGACCGCTGCTCCCCACGCGAGGCGCTCTCTCCTGCTGTCGGGCAGGGCGGCGCGCGCGATGTGGGTATCCGTGGGGGTCAAGGGTCAACTCCGTGAGTTCGGGCAAAGACACTCGACTGTATCTCTCGAGGTGTCCAGGAACCGAAACGTCGACGCGCGAAACACGCAGGTGATCGCGAGACGGCCGACTCGGTACGGCTATTGCGAGTGACCACTCTCTAAGTTAGATTGACCTCATCCTATGACGGAGGTCACATGAACTCGAACATCTCTTTCGACGTTGTCATCACCGGCGGCACTGTCTACGACGGATCCGGCGGTCCGGGAGTTCGAGCCGATGTGGGCATCGTCGACGGCGTCGTGCGGGCCGTGTCCTCCACCCCGCTCGAGGCGGGCCCGGCGACCGAGGTGGTCGACGCCACCGGTAAGTGGGTCACCCCGGGCTTCGTGGACGTACACACCCATTACGACGCGGAAGTGCTCGTCGGGCCCGGTCTCGAAGAATCCGTTCGGCACGGGGTCACCACGGTTCTGCTGGGGAATTGTTCGTTGTCGACGCTCTACTCCACTCCGGTCGACATCGCGGACCTGTTCAGTCGGGTCGAGGCGCTGCCGCGCGATCATGTGCTCAAGGCCGTCGATACGCACAAGACGTGGACCAGCCCCGGCGAGTACATCGCAGCGCTCGAGCGTCTGCCTCTGGGCCCCAACATCGCAGCCTTGGTCGGTCATTCGGATCTGCGTGCCCACGTGATGGGCTTGGACCGATCGACCGATCGCAGCCAGAGACCCACCCGCGAGGAATGGCGCGCCATGTCGGACGCGCTCGAGAAAGCGCTCGATGCCGGGCTGCTCGGAATGTCGACGATGACGAACCCATGGGACAAGCTGGACGGAGATCGGTACCGGTCTCGTTCGCTGCCGTCCTCGTACGCACGGTGGAGCGAATTCCGTGCTCTGCACAAGATCCTGCGTAAGCGCGGCCGTCTGTTGCAGAGCATTCCGAATCTGAACACCAAGTACGACATGCTGTTCTTCCTCGCCTCGGCCACCGGCATCGGCCGCACTCCGCTCAAGATCTCGCTGCTGGCAGCGGCCGACGCGAAGGCGTCGCCGTGGATTCATCGCGTCTTCGGTCCGCTCGCTCGCATCGTCAACGGTCCGGGCAAGGGCCAGTTCCGCTGGCAGCACCTGCCCACCACGTTCGACGTGTATTCCGACGGCATCGACCTCGTGGTGTTCGAGGAGTTCGGGTCGGGCCGCGCAGCTCTGCATCTACGAGAAGAGTTGGGCCGCAACGAGTTGCTGTCGGACGAGGCCTACCGCCGCTGGTTCCGCGCCGATTTCGAGAAGAAGTTCAGCTCGCGCGTCTGGCATCGAGACTTCGCCGACGCCGAGATCACCGAATGTCCCGACGCGTCGGTCGTCGGCAAGAACGTCGCGGAGGTCGCAGAAGAACGCGGGGTACACGTGGTGGACGCGTTCCTCGATCTGGTGGTCGAGCACGGCCGAAAGCTGCGCTGGCACACGACGGTTGCCAATCACCGCAAGCGTCAGATGGACAAGCTGATCAATCAGCCCGGGGTGACCGTCGGCTTCTCCGACGCCGGTGCTCATCTGCGCAACATGGCGTTCTACAACTTCGGCATCCGGTTACTGCACCGTGTGCACGACGCGCGAAACGATCGCCGACCCTTCATGGCCGTGGAGAAGGCCGTGCACAAGCTCAGTGGCGAGTTGGCCGACTTCTACGGTCTCGACGCCGGACACGTGCGGGTGGGTGATCGCGCCGACATCGTGGTGATCGATCCGGCGGGCCTGGACGAGGAGGTCCTGGCCTACCGGGAGGAGACCATGCCGGAGTTCGGTGGCCTGAGTCGAATGGTCAACCGCAACGACCGGGCCGTGGCCGCCACCCTGGTCGCGGGCCGAGTGGTGTTCTCCGCTGGCACCTTTGCACCCTGGTTCGGTGTGTCGGAGCGCGCAGGTAGCTTCCTACGGGCCGGCACACCCACGGCTCCGCGTCGCCGGGAGCGTGTGTGAGCCCGAGTCAACAACAGCGTCGGACCGAGACGATCGGAAAGTTGCTCGACGCGACCATCGAGTCGTTGTGCGAGAAGGGCTATGCCGCAACCAGTGTCAGTGAGATCGTCAGCCGTGCAGGAGTGTCGTCCGGTGCCATGTTTCGGCATTTCGACACCAGGCTCGACCTGATCGTTGCCGCAGCGGACGAGGTTCGGCGACGTCAGTTCGTGGAGTTTCGCCGTGGCCTGTCCGGTTTCGGGAGCGCGTCGATCGAGCACTGCCTCGAATTGCTCAGGGCTGCGTGCCGCGCTCCGATCAACGGTGCCTGGTACGAGCTGTTGACCGCGGCCCGTAGCGACGACGAGCTGCGAGAGAGGCTGCAGCCGTTCACAGTTCGGTATCACGAGCAGATCGCCGAACTCGCTCGCACGCTACCGGTCGCCGGCGCGATCGATCCACGCCATCTGGAGACGGTGGTCTTCAGCGTGGTGCATCTGCTCGACGGCGAGGCGTTGGCCGCGGTGGTGCATCCGCAACCCGAGCAGGAGGCCATGCGGCTGAGGATGATCGCCCACTTGCTACGCGGCGGCACTCTGTACGCACTGAGCGACGCGGGATGACCCACTGGACGGTGCGCACTCCGGGTGCCGAGCTTCCCGTCTACGAATACGGGGACCCGGCGGCGAAGTCCACAGTGCTGCTGGTGCACGGATATCCCGACAACCGTCACGTGTTCGATCCGCTGATCGCCGAGCTCGGCGACCGGGTTCGGGTGATCGCCTACGACACACGAGGAAGCGGAGCGTCCACGCTCGAGCACGAGGCGGACGTGTCCATCGAGCAGCTGGCGCGCGACGCCTACGCGGTGGTCGAGTCGATTCCTGACCTCACCGGGAAGGTGCACGTCTTCGCCCACGACTGGGGGTCGGTCCAGATGTGGGAGGCGATGGCCTCGCCTCGCGCATCGACCGTGTTCGCGTCGTACACATCGGTGTCCGGGCCGAGTCTGGATCACCTGAGGCAGGTGGCACGGGCGCGGCTGGTGCGGCCGCATCGATGGCCGTCACTGATCGGGCAGTTGGCCCGGTCCTGGTACGTCTTCGGGTTTCATGTACCCGTTCTGGGCACACGGGTACCGGACTTGTTGGCACGGCTGAATGTCGAGGGTGAGCCGACCCCGACGGTGGCCGACCAGCAGCGCGGCATCGCCCTCTACCGGGCGAACGTGTTGCGGCGTGTGCTCCGCGGGCCTGCTCCACGGTGCGCGGTCCCGACCACCGTGGTCGTACCGTCACACGACCGCATGCTGTCGACCAACCTCACCGACGGTCTCGATCGATGGATCCCCGATCTGCGCGTCGATCGAGTCGATGCCGGCCATTGGTGGCCGTACACGCACCCAGCCGACGCCGCCCGCGTGCTGATGGCGAGGGTGCAGGAAGCGGAGTAGACGGCGAGCGTCGAACAGATCGGTCGGGGCCTGTGCAACCATGGTCAGTGGTCTTCTTCTCTCCACGACCGCACAGAGCCACTACTCGAACTGGATGGGGTACTTCTCGGTATGGACGGCACTGCTCTCGATCGTCTCGGCTCGCCATCGGATGTGTCGGCTGTTGCCGGCGGTGGCGGCGAGCCCGAACTGACAGTTCAGAGATTGCTGTTCGACGGCCCGTCGCCCCTGGTCAGTGCCGATATGTACAGCTCTGTCGGTAAGGGAAATGTCGAGCGCACCCGCACCGGCGTTCGTATCGCCAAGCGCAGCGTGCTGCACACCAACAGCTACTTCGGACGGTTCCCGGCCAGCTACTGGCAGCGGTGGACCACCGTCACCGAGGTGGTGTTCCGTGCGACGGTCGCCGGTGCAGGTCGGATCGATCTGGTGGGCACGGACTACAAGGGTCACGAGCGCACGATGGCCAGTACAACGGTCGATTCCGCGAACTCGTCGACTCAGTTGGCCGTTCCCGTCGCCACCACGCAGTTCCTCGACGGCGGTGCGCTGTACGTACGCTTCACCACCACGTCGAGCGAGTTGTCGGTACAGGACGCCGAGTGGACCGTCGCCGCGCCGGAGAAGCTGCGCCCCACCTCGGTGGTGATCTGCACGTTCAACCGCGCGGACGACTGCGCCAACACCGTCGCTGCCATGGCCGACGATCCCATCGCCCTGCTCGGGGTCGACAACGTCTACGTCGTAGATCAGGGCACCGATCAGGTGCAGACGCGCGAGAAGTTCCAGCGCGTGGCGGCCGAGCTCGGCGACAAGCTCGTCTACATCACCCAGCCCAACCTCGGCGGTGCCGGCGGGTTCACTCGTGGGCTCTACGAGGTGCAGGGCAAGGGCGGCGATCCGGCCAACGTGATCTTCATGGACGACGACGTGCTGTGCGAGCCCGAGGCGATCGTGCGGATGAACTCGTTCGCCAACATGACCGTCGAGCCCGCGATCATCGGCGCGCAGATGCTCTACCTCTTGCACCCCGATCGCGTGCATGTCGGTGCCGAGGTGGCGAACCTGCAGAAGCTCGAAGCCGGGGTGCATGTCAAGAACGCAATCTCGGACAAGAGCGCGTTCAAGCGCAAGCGGCAGCAGGACGTCCGCGTCGACGCCGGCTACAACGGCTGGTGGTCGTGCCTCATCCCGTCCGAGATCGTCGGTCAGGTCGGCTACCCGTTGCCGCTGTTCTTCCAGTGGGACGACATCGAGTACGGATACCGCTCTCGTGCAAACGGTTTCGCTACCGTGACGCTGCCCGGTGCAGCTGTATGGCATGCCGACTTCGCGTGGAAGGACTGGGACGAGTGGCACCGCTACTTCAACCTGCGCAACGGCATGATCACCGCGGCCCTGCACATCGAGCTCGACGGTAGGACGCTCGCCAAGCAGCTGTTCACCGATCTGCTGCGGTACCTGGTGTCGATGCAGTACGGCATGGCATACACGCTGATCAAGGCCGTCGAGGACTTCCTGGCCGGTCCGGAGAATCTGCTCGACGGCGGCATGGACGCTGCCGGTTCCATCCGGCGTGAACGTGCTGCGTACGGAGAAACCAAGCGGCACAACGCCAACGACGTTCCCGGGGTGCGTCCGGCGGATATGTTCATCACCCCCGCGGGACCGCACCCGAAGAAGAGCATGGAATTCGCCGTGTTGGCCAAGCGGATGCTCAATCAGTGGCGCGGCACGGTGAACCCGGGTCCGGTCGCCATCTCGGCCGACGACGCCCACTGGTGGCACGTCTCGCTGTTCTCCCACGCGATCGTCACCGATCGCTCGCAGGAGGGCGTCCGAGTTCGCAAGCGCAACAAGCAACATGCAGTAGAGCTGCTCAAGCGCGGCGTGACCGCACTCAAGCGTCTGCGCACCGAAACCCCGACAGTCGCTGCGTCGTACCGCGCAGCGGTGCCCGAGCTGACGAGCCGAGAGAACTGGGCTCGCCTCTACGGCCAGTAGCTATTTCGCGCGAACTGTCGGGGCCGTGCGAATGCGTACGACGACCTGTTCGTTGTCGGCGGTGTAGCCGAGGTAGTCGAACTCGGTACCGGTGCTTGCGACGAATTCCGTCCACGCCCGGTACTCGTGGTTGCGCCAGCCGGGGAAGTTGAAGTACTCGTCGAACACGATCACCGTGCCCACCGCGAGTCGATCGGCCACCAGATCCAGCACGGTGACCGTCGACGAGTACAGGTCGGCGTCCAGGTGCAAGAACGCCAGCTTCTCGTGATGGCCCTTCAGGAAGCCCGGCAGCGAGTCCTCGAACAACCCGGGGACGATCTGTGCGCCCGGCACTTCGGGGATGGTGTCCTGCTCGAAGAGCCCTTTCGGGAAACCGGTGCGCCAGGTTTCGGGGAGGCCGGAGAACACGTCGAATCCGGCGACGACGGTGATGTCCTTGCGTGAGCTCAATTCCTCGGCGATGATCTCGAGCGTCGTTCCGCTGGCGACGCCGAACTCGAGTGCCATGCCGCGGATGGAGACCTCGCCGAGGGCGAACCGCAGCGTCGCGTGCGGCCGCAGGAACGTGGGGGCCTGCGGCATCATCTCTTCGGCGAATTCGGCACTCTGGGCGGCTGCTTCGACGTCGGAGGCGTACGGAATGTCGCGACGCATCCGCATCTCGAGGCCGCGGATGAACGCGTGCAGATCGTCGATCTCATGCCGCTGGCGTTCGAGGACGTCGAGCAATTTCGCCTGCTGATCGCTGGTCTGCTCGGCCAGCTGGGCGGTCTGCTGAGCCAGAACCTCGCCGATCGCTCGTTGAAGCTTCTCCCGTGCCGACGACTTGATGCGATCAGCGAGCTTCCGAGGTTCCGTCATGGGCACACGGTAGCGGTATCACGCGGGTCCGCGCACCCCATGGCGGCAGCATCAGGGCCTGCGAAAGTGTTCCCGACGCCCCAGCCCGCGCAACCGGAACCATTCGGCCAGACCCTTCGGGTTGCGGGTGGTGATCAGGAAGAACCAGGTGAACCGAATCCACTCCTGCGGCAACAGCTTTCGCATACCGGGCTGCGACATGAGGTAGCCGCGATTGCGGTACGTGAAGTAGCGCTTGGTCGCGTCCTCCGGGTACTGCGTGTGCATCCGGCCGCCGAGGATCGGCTTGAACTCCTCGGCCCCGTTGGGATGGACGTAGGCGGTCGTCAGGCACGTGCCGAACTTCAGGCCCGATCGCTGCAATCGGCGGTGTACTTCCACCTCGTCGCCGCGCACGAACAGCCGTAGATCGGGCACGCCCACCGCGTCGATCGTCGACGCCTTGAACAGTGCTCCGTTGAACAGCGAGGCGATGCCTTCGAGAAGGTCGTCGTCCGGGTTCGCCGGGTCGATCAATTCGGACCGCAGCCGACGCCATTCGACGCCGCGGCGCAGCGGAAAGGCCAGCCGGTCCGGATCGTCGATGTCGCAGACGACGGGGGAGACCTCGTCGAGGCCGTGGGTGAGAGCGCAGTCGTAGAGGGTCTCGAGCACCTTCGGGCCCTCGGGGCGGCCGTCGTCGTCGGCGAGGAACACCCAATCCGCACCGAGCGAGAGCGCATACAGAATCCCGAGTGCGAACCCGCCCGCACCACCCAGATTGTGCTGCGAACCGAGATACGTCGTCGGCAGGTCGATCGACTCGACCAGTTCGCGTACGGCGGGCTCGTCGGCATTGTCGACGACGACCAAATGATCGAGCGGACGTGTCTGCGCATCGATGACCTCAAGGGAGAGAGCCAACAACTCACGCCGCTTGTGCGTGACGATGACCCCGATGATCCGGTCAGGCACCGGCTGCATCTTCCCGCTCGATCTCCTTCAAGATCTGTGCGACGTGGTCTCCCGCGTCGTCACCGTCGTACGCCCGCACCACGTCCTCGATGCCGCCCTGTTGGCGAATCTGGCCGTGATCGATCCACATGGCGGTGTCGCACAGCTGAGCCAGGAATTCGTTGGAGTGGCTGGCGAACACCAGGATTCCCGAGCGCTTCACCAACTCCTGCAGGCGATGGCGGGCCTTCTTCATGAACTCCGCGTCCACGGCTCCGATGCCCTCATCGAGCAGTAGGATCTCCGGGTCGATGCTGGTGACCACGCCCATCGCGACGCGCACGCGCATGCCCGTGGAGTAGGTCCGCAGCGGCATGTCGAGGTAGTCGCCGAGTTCGGTGAAGTCGGCGATCTCGTCCATCTTCGCGAGCATCTGCTTGCGCGTCTGGCCGAGGAACAGGCCGCGAATGATGATGTTCTCGTAGCCGGAGATCTCGGGGTCCATACCGACGCCCAGATCGAACACCGGCGCGACGCGGCCGCGGATGGTGGCGCTGCCTCGCGTCGGCTCGTAGATGCCCGAGAGCAGCCGCAGCAGCGTCGACTTGCCCGCACCGTTGTGACCCACCAGTCCGACGCGATCGCCGTCCTTCAGGTTCATCGTGATGTTCTTGAGAGCTTCGACGACGACGACGTCGGACGAGTTGCGGTCGATCGCACCACCGGCCTTGCCGAGGAACGCCTTCTTCAGTGACCGCGTCTTGGCGTCGAAGATCGGGAAGTCGACGCACGCGTCGTGAGTGCTGATGCTGATGCTGATGGACAACTCGAATACCCCTAAACCCAGTAGGGCACGCGGGCCCGGTACTTCTTGAGTGCGACGATGGCCAGCGCCCAGCCGACGACGGTGAACCCGAGCACGATGTACCAGTGGTACGCCTGCTGATCCTCGCCGATCAGGGGGGCCCGGATGATGTCGAGGTAGTGGAAGAGCGGGTTGATCTCGACGAGCTTGGCGCGGTTCGCGGCCTCGCCGCCCATGGACTGCAGGCCTGAGGTGGTCCACACGATCGGCGTCATGAAGAACATCAGCGTCACGAAGCTGCCGAGGATCGGGGCGATGTCGCGGTAGCGGGTGGCGACGATGCCGAACAGAATGGACACCCACACGGCATTGAGCAGAATCAGCACCAGCGCGGGGATCGCGAAGATCACGGTCCAGTGCAGCCCGCCCTCGGGCCAGAAGATCGCGATGATGATCACGTAGATCAGCATGTTGTGACCGAACAGCAGCAGCTGACGCCACACCAGGCGATAGACGTGCACGCTCAGCGCACTGGGCAGCTGTTTGATCAAGCCCTCGTTCGCGACGAAGACGTCTCCGCCTTCGAGGATTGCGGCGCTGATCAGTCCCCAGACGATCAGGCCGACGGTGACGTGTGGCAGGAACTCGCGCAGATCGATGTTGAGCAGGACCGAATACAGCAGACCCATCGCGATGGCCTGCACGCCGGTGGCGATGGTGATCCAGAACGGACCGATCACCGACCGGCGGTACCGCTGCTTGATGTCCTGCCAACCGAGATGCAGCCACAGCTCGCGCTGGTTGAAACCGGTTTTCAGGTCGCCGAAAGCGCGCCGATAAGTCTGTGAGTCCGAAACCGGAGCAGGCATCTGATCTCCTGCCTCGCTCTCGGGATCCTTCGCTGGTGCCGACACGACGGTCGACACTACCTCTCTTCGGAGACTGCGCTCATTCCGAGCTTGCTACAGATACTGGCCGGTACCGCCGCCGCCGTGGCCCCCGCCACCCTGGCCGCCACCCGGAGCGCCCATCACACCGGGAGGCAACGCGCCCTGCCGCATCTGTTCGAGTTGAGCCCGCGCGGCCATCTGCTGAGCGAACAGGGCCGTCTGGATGCCGTGGAACAGACCTTCGAGCCAGCCGACGAGCTGAGCCTGCGCGATGCGCAGTTCCGCGTCGGTGGGGACCACGTCGTCGCCGAAGGGCAGGACCAGGCGCTCGAGTTCGTCGCGCAGTTCCGGGGCGAGGCCCTGTTCGAGTTCGTGGATGGACGACTTGTGGATTTCCTTCAGTCGCGTCCGGCTCGCGTCGTCGAGCGGTGCAGCGCGCACTTCCTCGAGCAGCTGCTTGATCATCGTGCCGATGCGCATCACCTTTGCAGGCTGCTCGACCATCTCCGACAGGCCCGATCCATCGTTCGCGGAGGATCCGGCGGCGCGGGCCGCGGCGGCCGTCGCTTCCTCGCGGCTCAGGGCGAGCGGTTCCCCGTTGGGGCCGATCACAACGACATGGTCATCGGGCGCGCTGTTCGGCTCGGATTGAGTCATATATCCATCATTACGCCTCGCTCGCCGTTGCGCGATCGTCAGGGGCGATTATCCTGGTTCGGTCGTCGGGAACAGTGGAGGCCGGGAGGATCGAGCGTGCGAGGTGGGCAACCGTTCCCTGGGGAAACAGGACGTGGAACACATGCTTCACCGGTCGGCGCTTAGAGTGTCCGGCATGGGTTACGACGTCGCGCGAGTGAGAGGTTCCATCCCCTCGCTCGGTGACGGGTGGATTCATCTCGACCCTCAGCTGGGGATGCTGATCCCGGACCGCGTGTCGACCGCTGTGTCCACCGCATTTCGGCACAGTGCCTCCAATCATTCGGCCGGCAACACCTCGGCCAAGCGCAGTGCAGCTCTGCTGGAATCCGCCCGCGTCGCGATCGCCGATCTGGTCGGTGCCTATCCGTCCGGTGTCGTCATCGGCCCGGACCGCGCGACGCTGCTGTCCTGGCTCGCGGACTCGATGAGCTCGCGGCTGGGCCTGGGAACCGGTCTGGTGCTCTCACGTCTGGACGAGGAAGCAAACGTCGCACCGTGGCTGCGGGTGGCCAGCCGGTCGGGCGCGCATGTCCGATGGGCCGAGGTCGAGATCGATACGTGCGAATTGCCCACCTGGCAGTTCGACGATCTGATCACCTCCACCACTCGGCTCGTCGCCGTCACTGCTGCGTCGCCGATCGTCGGTAGTGCGCCCGATGTTCGGGTCGCGGCGGATCTGGTGCACGAGGTCGGTGGGCTGATCGTGGTCGACGCGGCCGGAGCTGCCCCCTACGCCCACGTCGACATCAAGGAACTCGGGGCCGACATCGTCGCGATCGACACCGCCGCGTGGGGTGGGCCGTCGGTCGGTGCGTTGATCTTCCGCGATCCGACGCTGCTGGAACAGTTGCCGTCGATGTCGCTCAATCCGTCGGCCAAGGGGCCGGCGCGGCTCGAGGTCAGCAGTCACCAGTACGCGTTGTTGGCGGGCGTGGTCTCGTCCATCGACTACTTGGCCAATCTCGACGACACAGCGACCGGGACGCGTCGCGAGCGCCTCGAGCTGTCGATCGGATCGTTGCAGCACTACCACGACGGCCTGTTCGATTACCTGATGAAGGCACTCGGTTCCCTGGACCACGTGATGGTGCTCGGCAATGCACCGACGCGCATCCCCACTCTGAGCTTCACCGTCGAGGGCATGCCAGCGGTGAAGGTGTCCGAGCAACTCGCGCAGGCCAGAATCGGCAGTGTCAGCGGAGTCCACGGCGGTAGTCGGTTGCTCGACGCGTTGGGCGTCAACGACGAGGGTGGTGCCGTCACCATCGGTCTGGCTCCGTACACCACCCGCTACGAGATCGATCAGCTCGTCAAAGCGCTCACCGCCCTCGCCCTCTAGGAGCGGCTGCGCCGCACGTGCACGAGGAGCCTCCGGGTCGTTCCGCAGGCTCCACTCCGGCCTCGTAGCTCACTACGGGGTTCCGCCCACGACCGCCGACCTGCGCGCTACTGGATTCGCAGAATCACTTTTCCGATGGTCTCGGCCTCATCGAGCATTCGATGTCCTTGCGCCGCTTCGGTTATCGGAATCTCGGCGTGCACGACGGCGGTGACGCGGCCCTCGGAGATCATCGGCCACAGGTGTGCCGTCATGTCCGCGACGATGTTCGCTTTGCTCGACGGCCCGGTTTCGGGTCGGCCGCGCAATCCGGCTGCGTGTACCGAGCCGCGCTTGGCGAGGAGTTTGCCGAAGTTCAGCTCGCCCTTCACTCCGCCCTGCATTCCGATGGTGACGACGGTGCCGTCCATGGCCAATGCGTCGAGGTTGCGGTCGAGGTACTTCGCACCCATGTTGTCCAGGATCAGGTCTGCTCCGTGATCCTCTGTCTGTGAACGGATCTCGGTGACGAAGTCCTGGTTCTTGTAGTCGATCAGGATGTCGGCTCCGAGGTCTGCGCACATGTCCAGCTTGTACTTCGATCCGGCGGTGACGGCGACGGTGACACCCATCTGCTTGGCCAGTTGAATTGCGTGAGTGCCGATTCCGCTGCCGCCGCCGTGAACGAGCAGTACCTGCCCCGAACGCATGTGCGCGTCCATCACCAGGTTGGACCACACCGTCGAGGCGACTTCCGGAAGTGCCGCTGCGACATGCAGATCGAGGCCCTGCGGAATGGGGAAGAGTTGGGTGGCGGGTACGGCGACCTGCTCGGCGTAGCCGCCGCCGGCCAGCAGCGCACAGACCCTGTCTCCGACGTTCCAGCCGCTGACGCCCTCACCGAGTTCGGAGATGATGCCCGAGCACTCGAGTCCGAGGATGTCGCTGGCCCCCGGAGGCGGTGGGTAATTGCCCTGACGCTGCATCAGGTCGGCGCGGTTGACGGCGGTGGCCGAGACATCGATGATCACCTGTCCGCGGCCGGGACGTGGGTCGGGGACCTCGGTCCATTCCATGACGTCGGGATCGCCGAATTCTTTCAGTGTGATGGCACGCATGTCTCCATAGTGCGCCTCCGGCGCAGTGGTGCGGTTAGGTGCCCTCTGGAGCGCTTAACTACACCACTGCCGCAGGCATTCTTACAGGTCCCAGAGATTGATTCCGAAGTCCTCGGCATGCGTGTCGATCTCGGCGAGTTCGGCGTCGGTGAAGTCCAGATTCTTCAAAGCCGCCACGTTGTTCTCGAGCTGTTCGACGCTCGATGCGCCGATCAGTACCGAGGTCACGCGTGGGTCGCGCAGGGCCCAGCTCAGCGCGAGTTGTGCGAGGGATTGGCCGCGGGTGGCGGCAATGTGGTTCAACGCCCGGAGATGCTCGATGTGGTCGTCGGTGAGCCAGTCCGGATTCAGCGATTTGCCCTGCGCTGCTCGCGAATTCGAGGGAACACCGTCGAGGTACTTGTCGGTGAGCATGCCCTGGGCCAGAGGCGAGAAGGCGATGACGCCCGCGCCCACCGCGTCGAGGGTAGTGAGCAGTTCGGGTTCGATCCACCGATTGACCATCGAGTAGCTGGGCTGATGGATCAGCAGGGGAACACCCGCATCGGCGAGCAGGTCTGCCATCTTCTGCGTGCCCTCGGGCTTGTACGAGCTGATGCCCGCGTACAGGGCTTTGCCCTGCTGCACAGCGCTGATCAGTGCGCCTGCTGTTTCTTCGATCGGGGTGTCGTGGTCGGGCCGATGGCTGTAGAAGATGTCGACGTGGTCGAGTCGCATTCGGGTCAACGATTGTTCGAGCGAGGACAGCAGGTATTTGCGAGAGCCACCGAAGCCGTAGGGGCCGGGCCACATGTCCCAGCCGGCCTTGCTCGAGATGATCAGCTCATCGCGATATCCGGCGAAATCCTCGGAGAAGATGCGGCCGAAGTTCTTCTCCGCGCTGCCGTACGGCGGGCCGTAATTGTTGGCCAGATCGAAATGCGTGATGCCGAGATCGAATGCGCGACGCAGGATCGCGCGCTGGTTCATCAGCGGTACGTCGTCGCCGAAGTTGTGCCACAGTCCCAACGACACCGCAGGAAGTCGGGGGCCCCGTGAGCCCACTCGGCGGAACAGCATGGACTCGTAGCGATCGTCGGCGGCAACGTACGGCGGGTCGATGTAGGGATCGGTCATACCTCGACCATAGGGCGCTGCGCCGAACGGGGCCTCGAACCGCGTCAACCTACTCGTGGGTAGATTTCCCGCCTAAGATGACACGCGTGACGGCCGAATTAGCCATTGGTCCCGGGGGGGACCCGCAGTGGCTCGACACTGCGGAAATGAAAGCATGGCGCGCCTATATGGACGGCGGGCAACGATTGATGGGGGTATTGAACAAGGATCTGCAGGATCGCCACGATCTGTCGATGGCCGAGTACCGCATCCTGGTGATGTTGTCGGAATCGGTCGACGGCTCCATCCGAATGAGTGAGCTCGCCGACGGTGTCCTGTCCTCGAGAAGTCGCCTGACGCATCAGATCAGGCGAATGGAACTGCAGGACATGGTGTCTCGCAGTACCTGCGTCAACGACGGCAGAGGCGTGCTGGCGGTGATCACCGAGGAAGGGCGTCGGCGATTGTCGGAGGCGGCACCCACGCACGTCCGCGGCGTCCGGCAGCACCTCGTCGACATCCTCTCGCCCCACGAACTCGAGGTGCTGGGCGACATCTTCGAGAAGGTCGACGCCGCGATGGACGCGTCCGGCTCGACACCGCGACGATGAGGGGCGATTGGGCCTCGGGCCGCTCGGCCGTTTAAGATCGCACACGGAAGCGTGGCAGAGCGGCCCAATGCACTCGCCTTGAAAGCGAGAGACGTGTAAAAGCGTCCGGGGGTTCAAATCCCTCCGCTTCCGCCACAAGTTCTACCCCGGTCCACCCGCGAGGGTGGGCCGGTTTTGTTTGCCCCGTTCGAAACTCGAAATGCAGGATTCCCGACGAGCTGGTATCGATACCAGCTCAGTGGGTACTACCTGCGAATGAGTGAAGAAGCGCGGCGCAACGATGGCGACAACGAGGGACCTCTGGAAGAGGAACTCGAGGAAAGTTTCGACGCTGTCGTCTCCGAAGGTGCAGAGCGATTGCACCGGACCGTGCGCACAGTGCTGATCACCGGATTCTTCGGCGGGCTCGAAGTTGCTCTGGGTGTGATGGCCTATCTCGCGGTGCTGGACGAGACCGGAAGTCATCTGCTGGCGGGCCTTGCGTTCGGCATTGGCCTGGTGGCCATCTATCTCGCGCATGGTGAGCTGTTCACCGAGGACTTCCTGATGCCGATCGCGGCGGTGGTTGCCCGCGACGGAACACCTCTGCAGCTGGCGAGGCTGTGGGTCGGAACGTTGCTGGCGAATCTGCTGGGCGGTTGGTTCGTTATGTGGTTGATTGCACACGCGTTTCCGCAGTGGCTCGAGGTGCTGTCCGAGGCGGCACATCATTTCGTCGACGCACCGCTGAATCTCCAATCGATCTGCCTCGCCGTTCTCGGCGGCAGCACGATGACGTTGCTGACTCGCATGCAGCAAGGAACAACCTCTGATGTCGCGCGGATCATTGCTGCCATGGCGGCAGGGTTCCTGCTGGCCGGATTGCAGTTGTTCCACTCGATTCTCGATTCCTTGCTGATTTTCGGAGCCATCCACGCGGGTGCGGACGTGAGTTACCGAGACTGGATCGATTGGTTCGGCTACACAGTGCTCTTCAACATCATCGGGGGCGTCGTGTTGGTCACTGCGCTGCGCTTGGTGCGCACCAAGGAACTCGTGAAGTCCGAGCGTGATCGACATCCCGAGTAGCCGAGCGGAGCCGGAAGTCACGAGCCGACATCTGGTACCCACCGCTCCAGGCCTAATCCGGTCTCGAAGCGTCGCAGGGCTTTCGAGATCGGGTCCGTGAATTCGAGTGCACTGGCGAGTAATTGGAGCGGGTCGGTGAAGTCGTCGACGGCTCGGCCGGATGCCGTCGGGTAGAGATCGTCGCCGAGGATGGGTACGCCGAGCGAATTCATATGCAGACGTAGTTGATGGGTGCGGCCGGTCAACGGTGTCAATCGATAGCGGCCGAGTCCGTCTCGATGCTCCAGGAGTTCGACGGTGGTGTGCGCGTTGGGTTCTCCGTCGACCTTATGGGCAGTAAATTGTCCCTTCTCCGAGACGATTCGACTGCGAACGACGGTCGGCAGTGTGAGCGACGGGTCGTAGCGCGCGATTGCCTCGTACTCCTTGCGGACCTTGCGATCCTGGAAGAGCGTTTGATACGCACCGCGCAGCGTCGGATCGACGACGAACAGGACCAGGCCTGCGGTCACACGATCGAGCCGGTGAGCGGGCACCAGTTGCGGCAGTTCGAGTTCGAGACGCAATCGCACGAGCGCGGTCTCCAGAATATGTCCGCCGCGGGGGATGGTCGACAGAAAGTGAGGCTTGTCGATCACCAGCAACGCGTCGTCCCGGTGCACGATCGAGATATCGAACGGCACAACGGTTTCCGGCGGTAGGTCGCGGTGGAACCAGACCGCCTCACCGGGAACGTACGGTGCGTCGAAGGAGATGGGGCCGGCCATGTCGACGATGTCACCGGCGGCGAGCATGGCGTCGATCCGGTGCGAAGGAATCCGGAACTCGGTTGCGGCGAGGAAGTCGCGAACAGTGAGCCATATGCCGTCCTCGGGCATCCGTATTCGCGCGGGATCGAGACCGTGCCGCTTCGCCAGGGGCGGTTGCTGGCGTCGTCTCACCGGATGAGCGTATCCGCCCGCCGAGATCGCACTTGTGCAGACAAATCAGTGCCATCTGCCTGCACAAGTGCGAGTTCGCTACTCGCAGCCGATGCCGTCGTTGTCGCGGTCGAGATGAGGTCCGTAGCCGTACTCGTCCCGATAGACCGGGTCGGCTCCGGCGTCGCGCGCCGCGTCGCAGTTCTCGTACTGGAATGTGCTGCCCTGACGGGGTGCGGGCGCAGGAGCCGCCAGTGGGGCCGGGGGTGGGGGCAGGAGCACCGGGCAGAACTGGGCCGAACCACTGCTGCAGAGGAAATCGGTGATCGGATCGGCCGAGGCGACGGCCGGAGCGGTGACGAGCGCGGCCGCAGCGATCGCGCCGCTGATACTGATCTTGACCAGCAGATTCTTCGTTTTCATGGAACTCCAATCGAGGGGATGTGATGTGGAGCATCCTCGGCTGATTGTTGAACTGTCAATCAAGTCATTCGAGTGACCTACGCTCGAGCGCACACGGGCAAACGTGTTTGGAACCCATCGATTCGGCGTATTTACGAACGTATGAGCGAAAACGAGCAGGTCAACCAGAACCCCGAGAAGGATCCCGACGATTGGGTCACCGGCGACGAGCCGATGACCGGCCCGCAAAAGAGCTACCTGAGCACTCTTGCGCAGGAAGCGGGCGAGGAAGTTCCCGAGGGTCTCAACAAGGCGCAGGCGTCGGAAATGATCGACAAGCTGCAGGGCGAAACCGGCCGCGGCTGAGACTCCCAGAGGTCCACTCGATGTGACATCGACCCCCGAAAAGTCCACCGAATGTCACATCGAGTGCCCTCGCGGTAGCGGTGTCCGCGAGGACATCCGACCAGGTGGACCGTTATGTCTCGAGTACATGTAACAAAGGATCACGCGGACTTTTGTACCCGTGTATCCGCGGCTATTGTGAGCGAACCCACAGCTTTAGCGTGCGCGCATATCGGTGGGTACGTTGAGTGACGGATGTTGTTTGTGTTGCGCCCCGTGAGGGTGCGCCGGGGGAGGATGGGCAATCTGATGCACCGTCGAGTGTTGGCAGTAGCGGGAGCTGCTCTGGCAGTGTCGCTGCTGGGGTCGGGTCTCGCCGGGGCGCAGCCGCTCCCCGATACCGGCAGTTCCGATGGCGCCGGTGCGGCTCCTGGCATCGCCGCTCAGTCCCAGCCATTGCCCTCGGCGCGCATCGATCGGGTGGACATGCTGACCGACCGCCGCGCTGCCGTGTGGGTGGAGTCGCCGGCCATGGGCCGCGCCATCCAGGTTCAGGTTCTTCTTCCGGCCGCGCAGGCGGTGTCTCGTCCGACGCTGTACATGCTCGACGGTGTGAGCGCGGGCAAAGAATCCGATTACAAGGAAAGCACCTGGACGCAGAAGACCGACATCGTCGACTTCTTCGCCGACAAGCAGGTCAACGTCGTGCTCCCGGTCGGTGGATCGAGCAGCTACTACACGGACTGGAACGTGCCGGACCCGGTGCTGGGCGTGAACAAGTGGGAGACGTTCCTGACGTCGGAGTTGCCGCCGCTGATCGATGCGCGCTTCTCCGGTAACGGCACCAACGCGATCTCGGGTGTCTCGATGGGTGCCCAGGCCGCGATGGACCTGATGACACGTCACCCCAGCCTCTACACCGGCGTCGCCGGCCTGAGCGGTTGCTACGACAATTCGCAGACCAACTTCAAGGACGCGGTGCGCGCCACCGTCGCCACCAACGGCGGAAACGCAACCAACATGTGGGGCGAGAACACCGATCCCAAGTGGGTCGAGCACGATCCGTCGCGTAATGCCGAGGCGCTCCGCGGCAAGGACGTCTACCTGTCCGTCGGCACCGGCCTACCTGGTCCGTACGAGCTAGGCCCCGGTGGCAGCGGAGTCGAGAGCGCCCTGATGGGTGGACCGCTCGAGGCTGCCGCGCTCTACTGCACAACGGTGTTCGATACTCGGCTCCGGTCGCTGGACATCCCCGCGACAGTCGTCTACCGCCCGTACGGCATCCATCAGTGGCCGTACTGGCAGGACGACCTGCGTGAATCCTGGCCGACGCTCGAGCGCGCGCTAGGTCTGTAGAGCGAACTTCAGAAACGCGTCGTTCTCGTGCGGGTCGCCGATGGTGACCCGCACTCCGTCGTTTCCGTAGGCGCGCAGCAGCACGCCCTGTTCGGCTGCAGAAGCGGCGAACTCACCCGAGCGTTCGGCCAGCGGCAGCCAGACGAAGTTGGACTGCGATGCGCCGACGTCGTAGCCGCCCGCAACGAGCGCGTCGCGCACACGATCCCGTTCCGCGATGAGGGCATCGGTGCGGGCCAGCAGCTCTGCCGACGCCTCGAGCGACGCCACCGCAGCCTGCTGGGCAACGGTGCTGACTGCGAAGGCGATCCGCACCTTCGACAGTGCCGTGATCACCTCGGGATCGGCCACCGCGTAGCCCACCCGCAAGCCGGCGAGTCCGTAGGCCTTCGAGAACGTCCGCAGCACGATCACATTGCGTCGTCCGCGTGCCAGCTCCACTCCGTCGGTGTGGTTGCCTGCGTCGGAGCGGGTGTACTCGAAGTAGGCCTCGTCGAGGACCACGAGAATGTTCGACGGCACCGCATCGAGAAACGCCTCGAGCTTGTCGCGCTGAACGACGGTTCCGGTCGGGTTGTTCGGGTTGCAGACGAAGATCAGCCGGGTGCGGTCGGTGATGGCCGCAAGCATCGCGTCGAGGTCGTGCACGTGGTCGGCGGTCAACGGAACCAGCACAGGTGTCGCGCCGGCGACGCTGGTGACGATGGGATATGCCTCGAACGAGCGCCAGGCGAACAGCACTTCGTCGCCGGGACCGCAGGTGATCTGTACGACCTCCTGGCACAGCGAGACCGAACCACTGCCGACGGCCACGTTCTCCGCGGCGACTCCGAGCTTCTTCGCCAGTGACTCGACGAGCGCGGTCGCTCGATTGTCGGGGTAGCGGTTGACGCCACCGACGGCCTCCGCGATCGCGTCGCGCACGCTCGGCAGCGGCCCCTGCGTCGTTTCGTTGCTCGCCAGTTTGATCGCACCCGGAAAGGTGCGTCCGGGAACGTAGGCGGGGATGGCGTCGAGGTCGGGGCGGATGCGCGCGGTCACGGCTGCCATTATGCGCCCAGGTTCGGGGTTGACTTCTGCGCGTCCGTGATATTGCTGTGCACGACCGGACCGATCGTCCTATCTTCGATAAGTATGTCGGGAATATTGAGCGACGTCGCAGTTCTTCGGTCCGCCTCCGCGCCCACGGTCGGTGCGGACGACGTGGTGGACACGACCGCGCACGAATCACCCCCGCGCGAGAAAGTGCCGTTGACGGCCGTCGAACCCGATGGTCCACCTCGCGGTGGAATCGTCGTGCTGCACGAGGCACGTGAAGTGCCCGAGTCTCTGCTCGACCTGCTGCGCGCACTCGCGCTTGAAGGCTGGCTCGCCGTCGCGCCGAACCTGTTCCACCGAGGCCACGGCGACGACAAGGAAGTCTTCGGCGACGACCTCTTCGCGGACTTCGATGCCACCTCCGACTGGCTCGTCCAGCGCGGTGTCTATCCCGATTGTGTCGGGGTGATCGGGTTCGACGACGCAGGCACAGCAGCGTTGATCGTGGCCACCAGCCGTCCGGTCGGGGCGGCGGTCAGTGTTGCTGCCGCCGGCATCGTCGAACCGCTCAACTCCGACGCTGTCGCGTTGGTCGAGGCCGCACCCAAGCTGCAGGCCCCCTGGCTCGGTCTCTACGGCGAGGACGACCCGCACACCCCACCGGAACACATCGAAGCCCTTCGCGACGCCGCCACGCGCGCCTCAGTGGCCACGAACGTCGTCAGCTATTCGGGGCTGAAGCATCGAGCCGACCATCCCCGCGAACAACCCGGCAGCTCCGATCACAGCGACCCCGCAGCGGCCGCGCTCGTGGACGCGCAGACGAGAATCTTCGACTGGTTCGACAGCTTCATGCGCTGAAGAGCAACAAGCATCTTTGACGCGAACGACGCGCGAACCACAGGCGTCGACCAGCCGTTTTGCCTTCTGGCCTCCGCTGTGGGTAATCTCTTTCCTCGGCGGTCCGAGAGGGCCGGCAGCCTAGGAGGCGTGCCAGAGCGGCCGAATGGGAGTCACTGCTAATGACTTGTCCTTTCACCGGGACCGGAGGTTCAAATCCTCTCGCCTCCGCCACGAACGGTAGATCGTTGCCGTTCAGCTGGACCAGTTGAATAACTGAACATGCGCCCGTAGCTCAACGGATAGAGCACTTGACTACGGATCAAGAGGTTAGGGGTTCGAATCCCTTCGGGCGCACGAAAAACAGGCCCTGATCTGCGAATACTCGCGGATCAGGGCCTGTTTTGATGAGCTGGATGTGTCAGGGACGCTGACGGGTAACTCGACGTCGAAGCGTACGAGTTGATTACCGCTTTCGGCCCGTCCGAACACGCCCGGCTCGGCTCCGTGCGGGCATGCCTCAGCCTTGTGGCAGCTGCGGTCAGCGAGGTCTCGGATTCAGTGGCGGTGTGCCGAGTACTTCGTGACCTGGATGCAGCGCGTGCTGCAGTTGTATCAATGTCGCGTCGGTCAAACTGTCCGGGCCCAAATCCAGTGCGCACGCCCAGTCGAACTTCTGTGTAGACCATGCTCGGATAGGTGTCGGGTAGTTCCTGCCCGTCCAATTCACGGGGAGGAGCCAGTCTTCGGTGGACCGTGCGCGCCTCCACAGCCGGCCGGCGCCCTTCTCGAAGCGGGCCTCGAAGTCGTCTGGGTGTGCGGGGTCTCGTCGCACCTCGGTCGGGGTGAAATCGACCGAGACATGTGCCTGAATGCGGTCCGCGCTGACGTGGTCGTGGAACCACTGCATGTTGCGTTTCGATTGTTCGGCCCACCTCGCACGGTCTTCGGCGAACACGTTTCGAGGCATTCTGACGGGGCCGGTCCACGCGAACGTCGAGTCCGGCAGTTCGTCCACCACAGCACAGTCGACAAACGCAGCACGGCCCCTCTCACAGTCCTGCTTCAACACGGTGCCGGTCTCGGTGTCGATCGTCAGTATCATCGCCGAGCCCCTGCTGCCGGTCGTCAACTCCACGTTCCAGCAGAGCCGTCCGATGAATTCGACCTCTTCGATGGCGCGTGTGGGTCGGGTGAGGCCCGGCCGCGCCCAGTGTTCGACCGGACGGGACACGATCAGATCGCGGCCAGGGTCATGTATCCGTGTGTTGAGCTCGTTCGTTTCGATCGGATCGTCATGACCGGCCTGAAACACCCAACACGTCTGGCCGTCGGCAATGAACAACGGTTTACCGTCGAGTGATTCCATGCGCGTCTTGCGACCGAAACGGAACAGGCGAACCTCGCCGAGCCCGAAACCCACATGCGACGGAACGACGCCGTAGTGCCCGTCGTAGACGACTCCGGGCCCGATGTCGGCGTGAACTGCGCCGGCGACACCGATGACCGGCCGCTGCGGCCCGTCGACGATCTTCAGCAGCACCTCGACCCAATGCGTCATACGTACAACACCCCTCCGACGGAGTGCGACCGATCAGGGTAGGCGCGAGTGTCTGCCTGCTCCATCAATTCTGTCGGGGCATAGCGAGTTATGTCGTCGAGACGCTGTCCCTGTTCGTCGTACAGGTTGAGTCGAGCCACCAAAGTAAGCCCCTCGTAGTAGTCGTGCGTGAAACTGATGTGCAGTCGACCGTGCGGCCAGTCTCCGATGAATTCGGCTCGCACGTCGTGCATTCGCTTCGAGAACCGCCGCCCGTCGAGTCGGCGAACGCAGTACCGAACGTACGACGCATGATCAGGCGGCTCGGGAGCGACGGGACGGCAGTAAGCCGTGATGTCGAGATCGTCTATAGCTGTTTCGCGTTCGCGCTCCGCTGTGTCGATCGACAGCCGAACGAGCTGGCGGCCAGGACTGCCTCTGTCTGCAGATCTGACCAGAAGCGATAGCCGCTGACCGCGTGCGGTGCCCTCGTAGACTTGGACGCCGGGCAGTGCGATCTCACGTACGGGCGTAGACGAGCCGTCGCGGAAGGCCTTCACGAGAAGAACGCCGCTGCGTTTGCTCGGCGTGCCCCAGTGCCATCGGATGCCGTCTCCGAGCGCGCGCTTGCGGCGGTGCTGCTCGTTGTAGGTAGTGTCTGCGTACTCGCTGGTGTGCCAGACGCCGTCAGCTCTCGACCGTGGGTAGTCGTCGAGTTCGATATGGGTTGTCTCTGCGTTCAGTGGTAGGTGAATCCACGACTTGGATTGTCGGAGAACGTATCCTGTCGGTGTCGGGTTGTCGCGATAGGTGCGCGACCAGGGGGCATGCTCGACGCCGAGATGGACCGAATATTCATCGAAGTCCGCTGTGACGAGAACCCCGGCGACACCGATCGGCGACGTGCCTCCGCCTGTGTGGGCCAGGATAAGAGGCGGACCAGGTTGCGGTCGGAGCAGCGGAGGCGCGGCCGCGGTACGGGCGACGTCGTCACGCATCCGGGTGGGTCGAAAACACCATGCGCCCGACGGTCCAGCCGTCAGCAGGTGCGTGCCCTCGAGGTACTCGGCGTGATGTACCCCATCCGCAGTGACACAGGCCAGAACATCCGTTCCGCTGTATTGGAGCCAGACATGATCTCCGTGGGATGCAACGGTGAGCGTGGGCGACGGTGATGGTATCTCCGGCCACGACACAATCCGGTCGATCTGTCCGGATCCCGGATCGAGAAGTACTGCAACAGGCTGGGTTTCATCGATCACCCACAGCCGGTCGGCAGCGGAAAGAATGTACCGTGGGCGCAAGAATCTGCGCTCGGACGACGGGGCGCTCATGCGCCTTTCTGCAGTGTCATGACGGCGACAGTACCCCACCTCGTTCGACTGAGTGGTCCGAATGCGCATGGCGCAACTCGGCCCGGCCTTCTGTGGCGTGGATTGCGAAGTAGAACCATGAGACGCTCGTATAGTTCCAAAAGCGTTGCTTTGAAGCGTCTTTCGTGATCAGAGGATTCGACGACGAGCCTAGCGCTCATGACCCCGCCCCACGGCCACGCCGTGCCTCGGTTATCGCGTTCTGAACCAGATCTGCCATCGACGGCAACGCACTGTCTCAACGGCGTCGATCGAGGCGTAGCGCTTTCGTGTACCGAGTGGTGGAATCGTGCCGATCCTGTTGCGGGGTCAACATTCCTGCGCGACCGCGAGCCTGAGCAGGGCGTGGAGCCACGCGTCCAAGAGATCACCGATGTCCCCCGAGACGGAGTCCGCGACGCGAGTGAGTGCTGACGCCGTGGTGGTCATGCCTGAACCGGCGAGTTGTACAGCGGAACGTCGAAGGTACGTCGTGTCTGTTGCCGATGCGTGGCGTAAACCCTTGTGCGCAAGGTCGGCGAGCAGCTCCAGTGCAGTGTTCGGTGCATTCTGCAGCAGGTCGGTGCGGGTGGGAAGTGTGGAGGTTGCGGTGTCCGGCGCTTCGAGATCCGGTACGACCACGCCACCCACACCGGCGATGGCAAAGGGGCTTATCTGCAACAGGCCGTTTCGAATGCTCAGTCGCCCTGCGACGGCGGCCGGACCGGTCGACAGGCAGGAGTCGACGGCGTCCATTGCGCGCGGCGCGTACGACCGATAGTCGACGACTACCTCTGCCGCGGTTTGTCGTTCGTCACGTACTCGAATCGTCAGTTGCTGGCTTGCTGAGGAATATTCCTTGGAAAGAACGGATTCGACATGGACTACACCGACCCCTCTGGTCAGGATCCGCTCGCTCACGACCGACGGCGTGCGTCCGGCCAGCCGCGTGTGCTCGGCACCGTAGTCGTTGACCACCGTCAGAGACTTGGTCCATGTGTCGGTGCTCAGGGGCATGATCGCTGTGCGGCCGATCCCTCTGCGACCGAGCCTGATTCGGTGGTTGGCCTGCCGCACAGCAGATTCGGTGACCACAGTGGACGATGCCAGTGCTTCGATGGTGGTTCCGGCAACACGTCGCTTCGAGAGTGCGTGGCCCGTCGGTATCTCTCCGCTCGGTTCGGTCCATTCGGTTTGCAAGAGATGGACGGTGTCCGAATCAGGTTCCGCGAAGTACAGATCCGCGCGTATGTTCGGTCCCGTTCCGGTCACGTGGGTGCCGAGTGCGATGAGTCGGGTTTTACGAAGTGGGGTTTCGCTCGGAGTATTTGTGCCCAAAGCTGTTGCTGCGATCGACGAATCCTGAGATCGTCCGACACGTACTCGCGCATCGATTTCCGCGATGACGGTCGCGGCGCGGATGCGGCTGTGTCCGGCATGTCGGGAGCGGTAGGCCTCGACTTGATCGAGCAGTTCCGCGCACGCATCGGCCAGCCACACAGCAGTTCCCGCCTGTATCGAGCGCACCGTCCGCCGCAGGGCGACGTACTGTACTTCGGTCAGATGAGCGACACCGTCGACGAGAACTGTTCGTGCGAGCAACAACGCTGCGCCCGCGGTGGTGCTCTCCGGCATCACGCTTCCGCCCACGTGGACGGTGTCGTTGTGGCGTGCGTCGGCCTCGCGTACGGCCCAGACTGCGAGGGCGATGGACTCTGGGGTGGCCTCATCGGAAGCGGACGACCGTGCGAGCGTGAGCTCGTGGGGCACGAGGAACCGTACTGTGCTGTGCGGTAATTCGACCCGTACCGAAGGGTCGTCGCCTCGGGAACGGTGCACTGTTGCCGAATACCCTGTGCGGCGGATTTTCTCGGCTCGCCGGAGTGCCGACGCGCCGAGGTGTGCGATCAGTGCCCCGTCGTCGAATTCAGCTGGCGACCAGGTTGTGCTCGGAGCCGCTGGATGCAGAAGTCGATACGCCACGACCAGCCCTACAAGGTGGCGGCAGATCCCGGTCGCTTCGCACGTACACGAGGCGTCGGTGAACGCACTCTCGGCGAGAAGAATGGTCTCGACGCCGTCGGCGTAGTGAGCGACGACGGCGTCTTCGGAAACCGACAGTGTGGGAGGTTCGGTCGACTGCATGCGAAGCGCTCTCTTGAGGAGCCCTCGGTTGGCGACTGCGGCGAGTGCGTCGTCGGTCAGTGCAGCCAGGTCGGGTCTTGCCGTCATCGGATGCATTCGGCTACGAACTCGGCGAGACCCGCCGGTGTCATCGCTCCGACGTGCACACCTGCGCGGCTCAGTCGGCGGCCGATTTCACGGTCGTAATTCGGTTCACCGGACTCGTCGAGTGCGGCAAGAGCCAGTACACGAACTCCGTCGTCGGTCAGCCGGGTGATGGACCGAACGAATCTGTCCGCGTTGCCTCCTTCGTAGAGGTCCGAGATCACGGCGACGATCGTGCGTCGGGGTGTGTCGATCAGCTGTGCCGCGTAGTCGACAGCGCGAGTGCCATCGGTCCCACCTCCGAGCTGTACGCCCATCAGGAGCTCCACCGGGTCCAGTACCTCCGACGTCAGGTCGACGACTTCGGTGTCATAGGCAACCAGGTGTGTCCTCAGCCCCGGGATGTTCCAGAAACAAGCTGCTGTGACAGCGGAATGGATGACCGAGTCCACCATCGACCCGGACTGATCGACCAAAAGGATCAACGTCCACACGTCCAGGTGCCGACGAGTTCGAAACGTGAACAGAGGTCTCTGGATCGTGATCCGTTCGGTTTCCGAGGACCAGTGCTTCAGATTGGCACGCACCGTTGCGGCGAAGTCGAAATTGCTGGCCGTTCGGTGAACGGTTCGGCGGCGACTCCGGGTGCCGTGAAAGGACTGTCGCACATCGACGGAGAGCTTTTCGATGAGCGCCCGCACGACCTTGTCGACAGCGTTCTTCGCCAGCTCGAGTACATGTGGTTCCATGAGGTGCTTGGTCCGAAGCACCGCGCGAAGCAGGCTCGCGCTGGGCTCGATCCGCGCGAGCGCGACCGGGTCGGTGATCACCTCGGTGATTTCGTACCTCTCCACGGCGTCCCGTTCCAGACGTTGAACCGTCTCCTTGGGGAAGAGTCGGTGGATGTCATCGAGCCAGTCCACTGCCGTGACCGGGGAACTGCCCTTGCCTGTCTCGCGTCGCACCGTGACCTCGGGACGCGATCGAGGCGGTACCGCGGAGGACTGGCCTTCGCGAATACCGTGCGCGCGTCGCGACGGATCGCGGTGATACAGCCACTCCAACGCAGCGTTCTGTTCCGCGGCAGCGCCGTCGAGTTCCCCGAGGGCACCCGCGGATGCATCTCCGAGCACGAGCCGCCACCGTTCGCGGTTCATTGAAGGCCCACCCGCGACAGAGCAACATCCACGCGGGCGTCCAGACGTCGCCCGTCATCGACCGACAGTTCCGGCCCGCCGAGCTCGGACTCACCGGGAGCCGGGGCGGTGCCCACTCGGCGCGCAATGGATGCACGTTCGCGTGGTGGAAAGAACTCGAATGCTTGTCGAAGCGCCGGCAGCGCCAGCAGGAAATCGTGCTCGGTGGAGCTGCTGACGACATCGTCGACGACATCGAGGACGCGATCACTCGATTCGCTGTCCGAGAACTGCTCGCGTGCCACCCCGAACAGCCCGGACAGCCAGTCTCCCAGTTGTTCCGGCCGGACGGATGAGACCACGGAAAGGGCATCCGACGACGTCGTGGTGTCCCAGATTGCACCGAGGGCAGCACCACGAACATCGACTGCACCACCGGGATCGCGCGCTGTGGCGGCCAGCTCTCGGCTCGGATCGGCTGACAGTACCTCGGGTGCGTGACGCATCGCATCGGACAGCGCAGCCACAGCTGCAATGCGCGAAAGGTCTGCCCCTGCAGGGGATGCGCGGAGACGCCCTGCCAGAACGGTGGTGCGCGCCGACGCCGAATCGACCACAGCGGCAAGCGCAGTCGATCCGCGGCTTCCGAACAAAGAATCGTGACGCCACAGATCGAGCGATGCTCGAAGCAGCAGGCCGACGTCACCGAGCTCGAATGCACTCTCGATCGCCGAGACAGCGGCGCGGCCAGTGCGCCGCGATTGAGTATCGAGCCCGCAGAGGATGGCGTCGAACAGTATTCGGGTGACCGCGGGAATGTCGGAACCGCAATTCGCCAACGCGGCGTCGAGTGCGACACCCGCGGCATTCGAGAGGGTGTGACCCTGGGCTGCAGCCTCGATGAGTGCCGGTATGCGGCCAGGGGAGTCGACCAGCGTCCACTGCTCGACCGAGACCGGATCGACCCCGCTCTCCGGCCCCGAATCGCGCTCGAAGCCCGGCACCGCCAGCACCCGAAGCTGATGCAGTATCCGGCTTCGGGTCCTGGCCGCCGGGTCGATGAGGTCGAGGACGATCGTCGTTCCGAATGCGAGTGATTCTGCGTCGAGGAGATTCACGACATGATGAACGAGTCCGGGAACCGGTGAAGCTGGGTGCAGAGAACCACGTCGAGTTCCCCGCAGGGTAGCGAGGCACAATTCGATCACTGGATGCTTTTGTCCCCGAGCGCAATCGGCATTCGTGGTCCACGGCAATCGAGTCGGTAGCGCTTCGTCGATCAGCGTCGAGGCTGCAGCGTCCAGCACGTCGGTTCGGGTGGGGACCGCATGTCCACGCAGACTCGCCAAACCGTACATCTGCTGTCTCAGACCGATGAAATCGACGGTCGACGCCGGGTGTCCGTGAGATCGAACGTTGCGGACGATGGCGGCGATCGCTGTGTCGGCGACCGTAACCGGATCGCGCCATGCGGACTCGCACCACCACGGATACACCGTCGACATTCGTTCGTAGGAGTACGGCACGAGGTAGCTGCCGACGTCGAGTTCGGGGTCAGGCGTCGGAACAGAAGGCCGGGTGAAGCTGTCGGACAACGAGGTTCGGACCAATTCCGCCATGATCGCAGGACGGTGCAATCCGCCGCACACGACAACGACGGCTCCCCGTGACGGACTGTCTCGGACCGTGTGTATCCACGAGGCCATGTACCGTTCGCGCTCGGACACCGTGAGGTCGTCGGCTCGGACTGCGTCGAAGTACTCGTTGAGCAGGTCGGTCATCGCATCTGTGGTCAGCTCGGTTGAGCGCGATTCGATCACGCTCTCCCACAGTGCATCTTCCGTGTCGACGGCCAGTCGCGCGAGCATCGACGACACAGCCGGCCCGTGCGGCGGAGAGGTGTCGTCGAATTCGGGGTGCCAGGTCGGTAGGTCGATGAAAGAGGGTCTTGCACCCATCTTCGACGCGCTGCGAAGTGCGACCCATTCCGGGGACCACTCGGTGAAGGGCGTCCAGGTCACACGTGACCGGTGTTCTCGCCTCACGTGCGAGAACAGGGCTATCGGCAGCGTGTGGTCGAGGAGCAGCTCGTCGAGCCGGCCGTTGAAATCGACCGGACCTTCGATCAGAACATGACTCGGCTCGAGCTGGGCGATGGTGTCGGCCACGACTCGTGCGCACACCGGGCTGTTGTGTCGTATACCGATGACCACCAGGGGTTTCTGAGCGCCCGAAGGGATGTTCACGGTCCGACCAGGCGCGCGTGCGCTCTGCGAAGTTCCTGCCACCCGCTCTCTGCTCTGTGTGAGGTCCGCTGCTCGATGTATCGGCGAAGGCGTGCTGCGTCCTCGCTGTTGTCCTTGGTCGCAGTTCCAGCGAGTGACTCCGCCAGATCACCGATCGTTCCGCTGTCGCCCCGGAGATACCACCCTCGTACGCCGGTCGCGTGTGCCAGGGACACTGCTTCCGCAGTGCTCATCACCGACGACAATCGCTCGACCGGAGCGCCTCCCTCGGTGAAGCCTGTTCTGAGCTCCCGGAACAACGTCACCAGAATGTCGGTCACCGCGGGATCTTGCTCGACTGTGACGCCCGAAGCCCGCAGCAGCGCCGACGATTCCGCGCGCACCAGCGCCCGCTCGGTCTCGAAATCAGCGATGGGGTGCACTGTCTCGAAGTTGAATCGGCGCCTGAGCGCTGCGCTCATTTCGTTGACACCCCGGTCCCTGGTGTTCGCCGTCGCGATGACGTTGAACCCTTCCCGGGCGAAGACCATCGCGTCGGTGCCGCCGAGTTCGGGCACTGCGAGGACTCGCTCGGACAGAAGGGAGAGCAACGTGTCCTGAACTTCCAACGGACATCGGGTCAACTCCTCGAACCGAACGATTCGTCCCTCCGACATACCGCGCAGCATCGGAGCCGGCACCAACGATCGAGCCGACGGGCCCTCGGCGACGAGCAGTGCATAGTTCCACGAGTACCGAATCTGGTCTTCTGTTGTGGCTGCGCCACCCTGAATCGTCAGCGTCGAGTCTCCGCTCACGGCGGCGGCGATCAATTCGGACAGTAAAGATTTCGCTGTTCCGGGCTCACCGACGAGCATCAACCCGCGCGTGGTGGCGAGAGTGACCAGTGACCTCTCGACGAGAGAGGGGTTGCCGACGTATTTCGCGACCACATCGAGCGAGGCATCTCCCATCACGAATGCGCGTGCCGCGGTCATTGTCAGCCGCCATCCGGGAGGACGTGGTCCGGAATGGCTCTCGGCCAGACGTGCCAGTTCGTCGGCGTAGCGCTCCTCGGCGGGAGGGCGCTGCACGCGTGTGGTCACGAGGCGAATCCGGCCAGATCGGCGATGAGCTCCGATACCGTTGCGCGATCGACGTCGCCGAGCGTTCCGCCTCGGAGGTCGACGGACACGAGCTTCTGGTCGGGGTATCCGTTGTAGGGATCCCCGGTCCCCATACCTGGTTCGAGTCCCAGTAGTACGGAGACGTCGTCGCTCAATCGGTACAACAGGCCTTGCCCCCATGAAGCCGGGTTCTCCCACACCGGCTCCCAGCCGCGGTAGGTCAATCGCAGCGCCTGACTCGGGGTTGCGGTGACGCCGGTGAATCGAGCCAGGCCGCTACCGTCGACATCGCCGGGAAGCGGGTCGTGGACTGGACGCCCGAGTTGCGGAAATGGCTGCAGGATCTCGTAATCGGCGAACACGTCGGACCATGCTCCGACGGTGTCGGGAATGTGTGCCGGGTGGACGAGACCGATGGTGCCGTCGCCGAGGGTGACGGCGTTGTCGTCGACGTCAGCTGGACTGTTGTCTTCCGAGATCCGGAACACGGTCGTCGGGTGCGGGCCGGTGCCGAACTCCCCCCACAGCAGGCGGCGGGCGATGTGAATGAGCAGGGGATTGCCGAGCACGAACCGAGTGAACTCATCGTTCGTCCAGCGTCGTCCGGTCACCATCGATCTGTTGAAACGCTTTATCTGCTCTGCAGCAACACTTTTGACCTCACTCTTCAAGTTCGCGAACCGCTTTTTCGCGTCCTCGGCAGCTATTGGGTCGTCTCGTGTTGTCGACTTCGGAAGTCCGGCAGTCTTCTTGCCGTTTTCGTCGAGTACGAATGGAACCAAGGCCTCGGTGAATCCGACTGTGAACGAGCGTGGCCCGTAGCTCAGGGACATCGTTCCTTCAGGTGTCAGATCGAGATCCGGGACGATGCGGTCGGCCAACTGCTCGTGATCGAGTCCCAGACTCTCCGCGAGTTCGGCTACGCGTTCCTTGGCTCCGTTCTTGAGCGACTTGAACTTCATCTTGCGCGAGATGTGGTCGAGCTCGGTGAGCGCGCGCGTCGATCCGTGCGCGGCCAAGGCGTCGAGACCGAGTTGCGCACGAGCGGTTCCGTTTTCGCCGGGCCACTGGCGGATGAGGGGTGCCAGTCGTGTTACGGCGGTGTCGTCGCCCAGCCATCCCAATGCCAGGATCGACCAGTTCTCCTTGGACGGTGCGCCGTTGCCCCACCACCGCTCGAATACGGCCCATACGGCGGTGCCCAGAGACCTGCGGTCGCAGTGGGCCGCGGCGAGGTCGAGTCCCGCGTACGGGGCGTCCACGGTGCTGATTGCGCACATGGTCAGCATGTGGTTCATCGCCGAAACCGGAAGCTTCGCTGATCGATCTGCAGTCAACACCGTTGGAAGAGTAGGCGTGTCCACCCATTCGGGAATCTTGGGAATGCGTTTGGGGAGTACTTCCAGAGGATCGAGATCCACAATCGCGGCAATCGCGTCGACCTCGTCCTGTCCGTACTTCGTGGTTGCACCTAGGACGGTCTCGCGCGACGTCGCTCGTGCCAGGGCACGCAGGGCGGTCGTCGCGTGATCTCGCTGTTTACCTGGCTTGCCCAGAGCGTCGGGAACGAGCAGAGCGGCTGCGTCGTCAGCGTGTCGAACGAGCCACGCCAGAGCGGGTTTCCGAAGATTCTTCCGGGTCGCGAACGCGGTCGCCTGAAGGCGCGCAACGTCGATATCGACGTAGGGCATGAGGTACGGGGCAGCTGCGCCCGGGTGTGCGCGGGCGAAACGCAACATCATCGGCAGGGCGTCGAGTTCGAAGCGCGCCACAACCCGCAACGGTTCTTTGAGTGTTGTGCCGGGCCAGTCGGTCAGAAGCGGGCGGGCCACATCGTCGGGCGCGAGGACGAAGATGTACTGGGCAACGAAGTCGCGGACCGTCGCCGGGTTCGTGTCGGGGACGTAGCTTCTCTTGAATGTTTCCCAGGTGTAGTACTCGCGGCGGGAGTTCTGAAGTTCCTCGCGCTCGCCGGGGAGCCACTCGATCTTTCGAATGTCCGGTGTCGCGATGCCGGGAAACACGTTCGGAGGGTTTGCTTTGTGCTTGCGCGTCCACGGCGGGTTCACGAGTATCTCGGGCAGGTCGGTCGCCTCAGGGACTTCAGCTGTCAGTTCGGTGATTTGCCGCTGCTCTGTCTCCGGCAGCGTCGGTGCCATTTCGATAGCGAGCTCTGGATTCTGGCGGACATGACGATCGAACAGCGATGAATTCTGGCCGGCGAGAAGCCGCATTGCGCGACGCGGATAGTGCCGCATGGCGTGCACCACAGCAGGTAGTGCGCCCTTCATGCTGCTTCGTGCGGCGAGAGCCGAGAATGCGTCGTCGCTGGGGATCGCGGACAAGGCCTGGAGCAGTCGCATCGGAATCGCGTCGTCCTGAACGTACCGATACCGTTCGGGAGCGTCGAGCAACTCTGTGAGCATCGGTGTGAGTTCGGTACCGACTCCCTCGACGACGGCAGCAACCGTCGCGTCGTCGCGAATCCACGACTCTTGCCCGTAGGGCGCTGCGATCCGTTTCAGCTCCGCCGCGGAGTTCGACGAAGTGATCAACTGTGAGATCCAGTGGTAATGGGGCGCGTCGGCACCCGAAATGAGTTGTCGGGACCAGTCCTTTTCGGTCGGAAAGAGGTACGACGCTGTCAGTTGTCGGACAGTGTTGGTTCGGAGCGGTGCGACCGCATCGCGGGCCGCTGCGTATTCCTGGTCGGAGGCGACCGCGAGGAGTCCTCGCATGCGATCGAGCACTTCCTCCCGAGCCGAGTATCGGATCTGCTCGTCGGTTGAATCCGACTGCGCGAGTCGTTCCTGCTGAACGTAGCGAGGTAGCTCGACGGGCACCGAATCGTCGGTGTGGCCGATTCGCGACACCATGATCATCGTGTCGGGCGGGAGCTCGGAGACCGGAACCGTGACGTAGACGAACTTCGTGTCGGAATACTCCATTAATGCTTCGGTGGCGAAGACAAGACCGTGACGAGCGACCCAGCCGTCGACGAACACCGTGTGCGGAACTTCGTGATGGTTCAAGAAGCGTCCGAGGAGAAATGCGAGGACGGCCGCACCGACCGGGGTGTGCGTCCCAGCTCGGTAGTCCCGAGCCGCCAGCGCAAGTGGCGACGGGTCCGGATCGGCGTCCAAATACCTTGTGGTCCAGCGAACGTACTCGTCGTTGGTTTCGACGGCCTCGCGAAGCACGGTACCGGCATCGGGCGATACGGGCTCGACGTGCGTCCTGAACCCGCCGTGGCGCGGATACTTCATCGGGAGCCAAGTCGCATGCGGAGCGAACGCTGATTCGTTTGTGCTCTCGTCCACGCAGCTCCTTGGTACTCGCAAATATGGCGCTCTGTTGTCTGGAGGATGATAGCGGTCCGAACTATCTGCGGCAGTCTGTTTCAGACTGCTGGGTCTGTCGCTGTCGTTCAACTCGTGGATGCCACGATCCGACTTCTCGCTCGTATTGCTTTCGCTGTTGTCATCCCGAAGCGCTCTTGGTCTTGAACATGCACGGTTTCTGCGCCGTGTAGTCGATGCAGCGCTTCTGGACAATCAGAACAAACCGGGCATAAGGTTTGATGACGTCGTAGAGGGAGTTCACGTGAGCGATCAACCGGGCAGAATCTCGCGCGAACACGCTCGGCCGGATGCGCCGTTGTCCCTGCCGCTGTTGCTCATCGCGGCTGTGTTCATCGGCGCGCTGCCGTTCTACGTTCGGCAGCCGCTCGGTTCCGGGGAGTCGGTATCGAGTCCGATGTGGTTCGGCGGATCTGCCTATCTCGCATCACCGGTAGCGGGTCTCTACTGGCTGATCGCACTGCCGGTGTGCATCGGGGCAGTTGCTCTCTACTGCACGTGGCGTGAACGTAGATCAGGTGCCGAATTGCACGTTCGTCTGTGGCTCGCGGTCAGTGTTGGATTGTGTGTTGCCACGGTCGTTGCCGTGTGGAGCGGACTGCTGTTCTTCCTGGGCAACTTGACCATTCGTGGACTGCTACCGCTGTTGTCTATGTCGGTTGCGGTGTTGATCTGGGGTGTTGCTCTGCGGTCGCGCGTAGTGATCGGGGTGGGAGTCGTGGCCGTCGCGGCGAGCCTGGTGTCGAACCTCTACAACGTGGAGAACCTTGTACCGCAACAATTCACGTTCGACTCTCGCTTCAGTCTGTGGTCGAACATCATGCTGACGGCGTTCGTCTTCGTAGTCGGCGCGGCGATGGCCGTGTTCGCCAAAAGATCCAAGCGCTGAATTCCTGCAACTCGATCTGCCGCGTGAGGCGGCGTCAGCCGCTGAGAGAGTTAACGCGATTGAGCCCGGCCCACAGGAGTTCGTACATTCCGCACAGGGCGGCACTCGCCAGGGCCACCGGCCAGAACCCGATGTCGTACACAAGTACGGCAGTGAACTGGCCGATCACCAGGCAAGCAAAGAACACGTGCCACGAACACCGCTTGCGCTCCTCGAATTTCGAAGTCGACTGTTCTGCGTAGTCGACCGGGCGCATGGGTTCCATCCATCTACGGTCTCATGCGTCGGCCGGTGGCGCGAGGGCATGGACGAGCCGACCGCAGAGAACTGATGCAGTGGCGGGCCCGCCCATCCCGGACATCAGCGTCCGGTTTTCAACTCATTGGTGATGCGGTGGTAGATCCCGCCGGACGTCAGTCCGCCGTCGACGACTATTTCCGTCCCGGTGATGTACCGCGATGAATCCGACAGCAGGAACGCAACGGATTCTGCGATCTCTTCGGCGTCGGCGACGCGTCCTGCAGGTACCGATTGCAAGCTTGTCTCCACGAAAGCTTTTGAGCCGGAATGCAGTAGCGGTGTGTCGACCAGGCCGGGATGGATCGAATTGACTCGTACTCCGTATTCGGCGAATTCGAGGGCACCTACTTTCGACAGACCCCGCACTCCCCATTTGCTTGCGCCGTATCCTGCCGCGAAGTAGCCAAGCATTCCGGCGATGGATGACACGTTGACGATCGAACCACCACTCCGCTTGAGAAGTGGCGCACAAGCTTTCATTCCATAGAACACCGAGCTCAGATTGATGTTCATGACGCGGTGCCAGTCGTCGACAGTCGTCTCCTCGATGCCCGCTCGGTGACTGACGCCGGCGTTGTTCACCAGTCCGTCGAGGTTACCGACTGATGACTCGATGGATTCAGCCAGTGCCGTCCACGATTGCGGTGCGGTGACATCGAGTTGGAAGAACTCCGCCCGGCCACCGGCATCGAGGATGCTCTTGACGACGGCTTCACCTGTGGCCGCCGAGATGTCGGTGACCCAGACTTTTGCTCCCCGGCCTGCCAGCATCTCCGATTCGACTCGGCCCATGCCACTTCCTGCACCGGTGACGACGATGGTCTTGTTCTCGAAGTTCATGCGAGGGGGCCTCTCACTCTGTTTTCAGTTCGGTACCTTTCGTCTCGGTCACGAAGAAGACCGTGGCGAAGGTGATGACGGCGCAGAAGACGAAGTAGCCAGCGGGTGCGAGCGGATTTCCGGTGAGCGAGATCAGGTACGTCGCGATGAAAGGTGCAGTGCCACCGAGCAACATGTTGGTGGTGTTGTTGCCCAGGGCCAAGCCGGTGTACCGCACCGAGGTCTTGAGCATCTCCACGTATGTCACGTACGAGGCACCGTTGACGACGGACACCGCGATGAACAACACCGACTGCCCGACGACGGCCTGCCACAGGGTGCCGCCGGCCATCATCATGAACATCGGCACACCGAGAACAATGGCTGCGAAGCTGCCTGCGAACAGCACGGGCTTGCGCCCGTACCTGTCTGCCATGTAGCCCGAGATGGGCAGGGTGATCACCCCGAGAACCAAGGCGAGCGAGGTCGACAGGAATGCTGCCTGCGAGGTCTGACCGCCCTCGGTCCTGAGGTAAGTGGCGGCGTAGACCGAAGCGATGTAGTAGCCGCCGGTGATGAGCGCACCGAGCAGGATGATCTTCACGACACTGCCGCCGGAGGTGCTCAGCAGCTCCGAGATGGGGAGCTTCTTGGTTTCTCCCTTGTTCTCGAGCTCCTTGAACTCCGGGGTGTCGTCGAGACGGTTCCTGATCCAGATGCCGACGCCGCCGATCACGAGGCTGAGCAGGAACGGGATTCGCCATGCCCAGGAGAGGATCTGTTCGTCGGTGAACACGGAGTTCAGTGCCAGTGCGCACAGCGAGGCGAGCAACGATCCGATGTAGGTGCCGGTGTTGACCATCGACGTCTGGGTTGCACGCCACCGCGTCGGCGCGGACTCGGAGACGAACGCGTTCGCCCCTCCGAGCTCACCACCGGCAGCGAATCCCTGTAGGCATCTGCACAGGACGAGAACCGAAGTGGCCCACACTCCCAGAGTGACGTATGTCGGGAGCAATCCGATTCCGGCGGTGGCGACCACCATCAGCAGGATGGTCCAGGACAGCGCGTTCTTGCGGCCGTACTTGTCGCCTATGTGTCCGAAGAAGATTCCGCCCGGAACACGCAGGAAGAAGGCGACGGCGAACGCCGCGAACGTGCCGAGAAGGGCGGCCGTCGGATCGTCGGACACGAAGAACAACGCGGCGATGGTGGTGGCCATGTAGCCGTAGATGCCGAAGTCGTAGTACTCGACGACGGTTCCGACGACAGCGGCGCGGATCACTGTCAGGGGAGATTGTTTCGGGTTCGTGCTCGGTGCTCGTGCGTCCGACTCGGGCTGCACGGCGCGATCGTTCGTAGTCATCGGTGTCCTCGAGGTCTGGGGTGGTCAGGCCGTCAGTGGCTGTGCATCGACGGTGTGAAGGGCGGCGTTTCGACCGGCAATCCGGCCCATGGTGAGTGCATTGGCGACAGCATTACCGCCACCGACGTACCGTTGCCCGAGAACTCCCGCTCCTGCCTCACCTGCGGCGAACAGGCCGGGTACGCGGGTGCCGCGTGTTGTCAGTACGGCGGAATCGGAATCGATCTCCAAACCTGCATGTGTGCAGACCAATTCGGCGGGGAGGATACGTGCGGCATAGAAGGGGGCGGTCTCGATGGGTTCGGGATTCGACGTACTGCCTTTGTTGGCGAGTGTCCGATGGCGCAGAAAGTCGGGATCCTCGCCGTGGGGCAGATGCGCGTTCCATCGCTCGACCGTGGAATCGAGGGTCGCGGCGGGCACCGTCATGAGTTCGGCCAGCTCCGCAAGAGATGATGCGCGAAGTGTCCGGCCGGAGTCTGCCTCGTCCTCGACGCGATCGGATGCCCAATCAGCATATCCCGCAGGCAGATTCATTCGAGCGTTGTCGTCGAAGATCATCCAGGCAGAGCCACCCTGTGCATCGATGATTCCGGTCGAGACCGCATACGAGGCGTCCTCGTCCATGAATCGACGTCCCGCGGCGTTGACGTGAATACGTGATTTCGGTGGGAATCCCGACTGCCAGTGGTGGTAGCGCTGAAAGTAGACGGTGGGCAGCATGAGTCCCCACCCATGACCTGCAACGGACGCGTTCACCGACGGCGCGTACCGAAGGTGGTCACCGCGACTGCCCTCGGCGGCAACGACGAAGAGTGCCGAGCCGGCCCGGTTGGCAGCAGGAAAATGAATATCGACCAGCTCGGGATCCTGGGCGAAACCACCCGAGGCCACGACGACTGCCGCAGAACGGAGTTCGACGTCATCGGCAACGACGCCCACCACCCGGTCGTTCTCGGTGAGCAATGCTTGCACCCGTGTGTCGAGAACGACCTCGATTCCGTGCCGTCGGCGTGCGGCGTCCAGAACTTGGACGAGGCCGTATCCCTGGTCCCTCGGAACGTGCCCCCTCCAGATGTCCTCGACGCCCGCCTGGCTCAGTCCCGGTTGGTGCGCGTTGCCGGAAATCCGAGCGGGGATGTCCAACCCGAGTTCGAGAAGCCACTCCAGAGTCGGGCCGGCCTGCTCGCAGAAGGTCCTGATCAGCCCGGGCTTGAGTATCCACTGATTGAGATCCATGTAGTGCTGGAAGTACTTCTCTGTGCTGTCGTCGATTCCGAGGGCGCGCTGAACGCTTGTCGCTGCGGCGGTGAACAATCCGGCCGACAGGGCCGTCGAGCCGCCCAGTTCCTTGAGGGCCTCGAAAAGAATGACGGATGCACCGTTCTCGGCCGCAGTGACCGCCGCTGCGAGCCCCGCGCCGCCGCCGCCGACGACGATGACGTCGTAGTCGGTGTCAGACATGACGCGACCCGCCATCCACCGCAATGCTGTGTCCGGTCACGTAGCGAGCACTGTCCGACAGCAGGAACAGGAGCGGACCGAAGACCTCCTCCGGTGCACCTAGTCGATGTAGTGGAACGGAATCGAGCGCTCGAGCAAGCGCTTCGGGATCTTCCTGCACCCACCGAGTCATCTCGGTGTCGATGTAGCCGGGTGCAATCGAGTTGACGCGAATGCCCACATCTCCGAACTCGACGGCAAGGGATTCCGTCAGGTGGGCGACGGCCGCTTTGGACGTGCAGTAGGCACCACGCCCCTTACGGACACGAAGCGCGGATACCGAGGACATATTGACGATCGCGCCCCCTTCGGACATATGACGACCTGCTGCTTGCGAACCGAACAGAACGCCTTCGACGTTCACGCTGAGCGTGGCACCGATCTGCTCTGGGGTGATGTCCGCGGCATATGCGAACGGGAAGATGCCGGCGTTGTTGATCCAGAAGTCGATTCGCCCGAATTCGGCCAGCGCAGTTCGGGCGAGCGCTTCGTGGTCATCGGCGACGGTGACGTCGACTCGAGCACCGATGATCGTTCCAGGCTGCTCGACCAGCGATTCGGTTGCCAGCTCCGTGTTGAGTTGCTCCGCTGTCTCTTTCATCCGAGCGTCGTTGATGTCGGCACCGACGACGTGCACGCCGCGCGCCGCAAGTCCCTTGGCGAACACCGCTCCCATTCCCTGAGCGGCCCCGGTGACGACGGCAACCTTGCCCGACAGTTCGGGGTAGACCGCGGTCATCATGCGATCGACGACGCGACCGGGATTGGGGTTGTTCATAGCGTTCTCCTCATGCCGAAGATGTTGAGCGGGCACCCGAATCGGGCTGAAACGAAAGCTTGCGGTGCGCTCAATTGCGTGCGATAATCGCACGCAGTGTGCGATTCACTCCGAACTGTAGGTGGTCCACCTCACACTCGTCAATAGGGGGTCCTTCATGTCCGATGCCGACTCGGGCCGTATGGACGGCAAGGGAGCCGTGACCATCGATTCGGGAATGTCCAAAACGCTGCACCACGGACTCGCCGTGCTCGAGCTTCTAGCCGAACATCCGAACGGCTTGTCGATCACCGAGATCGGCGACGGAGTCGGTGTGCACCGCACCGTCGCTCACCGCTTGGTTCGGACTCTCGAGGCCCATCATCTGTGCAGGCGAGACGAGTTCAAGCGAATAGCGCTCGGAGCTGGTCTGGTGGCACTTGCGGAACCCGTCGAGCAAGATCTGCGAACCGTAGCGCGCCCCGTTCTCGAGGAACTGGCGGATCAGTTGGGGGCGACAGTCCATCTCGTCGTTCGCGAGAATTCGACAGAAGTAAGGGCGTTGATGGTTGTCGAGCCACGAGGCGCGAAGGTGCACGTGGCATTCCGTGGAGGGCAGGTCGATCCGATCGACCGGGGATCTGCCGGCCTGGCGATACTCGCGTCACTACCCCCGGTCGACGGCGAGCGCGCAGAAGTGACCAGGGCGCGGAGCGTCGGATACGCGGTCACCCAAGGCGAGGTGATTCCATCGGTCGGCGGCGTGTCCGCCGTGGTGCCAGGTCGCCGCGGGGATGCCATGGCGAGTGTGGGTGCGTCGGTGTTCGAGATCGACGACGAAGCGCAACTCGGCGCGGCCGTCGTCGCTGCTGCGGCACGGTTGGGGCGTTTGCTTCGCTAGCCAGTGGCTGGGGGGGTGTCAGGCGTCGTCGCGGGACACGGTCCTGTGCTGGATACGCCACCGATCATCCACTCGTACAACACGATCACGGACCGACGTGAACCGGACGAGCCGGGTATCGCCGCCACGTGGCGTTGCCATGATTTGGAGATAGCAGTCGACGATCAGTTCATCGACACTCACGAGATCGACGGCAATGTTCGTGATGACATGCCTGCGTTTCTCATTCGATTCGATCGCGCTGTCGAAGAAGCGCTGGGCAAATGCGGTCAACTGGTCGCTGCCGACCTCGGGTTCGGGGTAACTGGGAGAATCGAAGACGCCGTTCGCGGTGAATGTCTCGGCCCACTCCGCCGCGCGTCCGGAATCGATCGCGTGGCTTTGCCTCCCGTAAAGAAGCTGGATATCGGCAACGGTTGTCGAGTCGGGACCGGGCATCGGCGTCTCCTTGGTGCGCTATTCGCACGCGTAGTGCGTATTGATGTCGACGTTACGTTCGGTCCGCCCGATAGTCGAGTCAGGGTCCGTGACCGAAAAGGGACTGCGTGGGTATCACCGCGTCTGCCATCATGACGCCGTGAAGATCGTGTCGATCAATGCGTGGGGTGGTGCCATGTACGACGAGCTCGTCGCCTGGCTGAAAACCGTTGAAGCCGATGTCATTTGTCTTCAGGAGGTCACTCGCACTCCGCATCGATCGGGCTGGGCGACGTTCGCGGACGGTGAGCGCACTCTGCCGCAGCGATTGAACCTGTTCGACGACGTGTCGGCGGTGCTTCCCGGATATACGCCGCATTTCGTCGCGAACGACGCAGGGCCTGTCACCGACGGTGACGGCACCGAGCTGAGGCAGGACTTCGGGATCGCCACCTGGGTGCGTGACGACGTTCCCGTCGTGGGAATCGATGCGAGGTTCGTTCACTCCCGGTTCGTCGATCACGCGGAGTGGAATGTGGAGGACCGACCGCGAGCTGCCCTGACGGTCACCGTTCGCGATCGCGTAGCCGAAAGCTTCATCTCTGTCATCCAAGTGCACGGGCTGCGAGATCCAATAGGCAAGGGCGACAGTCCCGCTAGGTTCGAGCAGGCCCAGAAGCTAGCGGAGATCGTCGAGCATGTACGGGCGGTGAGTGACGAAATCGTCCTGTGCGGAGACCTGAATCTGCTGCCGTCGAGCGAGACGTTCAGGTTGCTGGCCGAGCATGAGATGACCGACATGGTGGGATCGGCAGATACCCGAACGTCGAGGTACACGAAACAAGTGCGCAGTGCCAGCTATCTGCTGGTGTCCTCGCCGTTCGCGGTACGCAGATTCGAGGTCGTCGCCGCGCCGGAGGTGTCCGATCACCGAGCACTTGCGCTCGACATCTGAGGGCCGGGTCCTGGTTCGAGCTCGGCGCATTGCCCGTCTCGGGCAGGTAACAACTCGGCTGCAGCGGTGGACAGGCCGGCTCGAGTAAAGAATTGTCAAAGGTCGGCGACGGCACGCCCCAACGACCGCGCAGGAACCGAATCCGACGAACCGTGCCGCCGAGGATGGTGACGGCAACCGTGGACACACTTGCTCGCAAACTGGGCCTCAGAACCGACAATCACATCTTCTTCGTGTCGGCCGGCCTCACGATCACACTGCTGATTCTGTTCCTCGTCTTCCAGGACTGGGTGGGAAACGCGTTCGGTGTCGGGAGGGAGTGGATCGTCACCAATCTCGGCTGGTTCTTCATCATCGGCGTCACGGTGTGGCTGGTGTTCCTGATCTGGGTTGCCGTCAGTAAGTACGGTCATCTGCGGCTCGGTGAGGACGACGACAGACCCGAGTATTCGAACCTGTCGTGGTTCGCAATGCTCTTCGCCGGCGGAATCGGCACTGTGTTGATGTTCTGGGGTGTGGCAGAACCGATTTCGCATTTCTCCGCGCCGCCGTTCGATGACGTGGAGCCCTACAGTGTCGAAGCATCCCAGGATGCGATGAGTATCTCGCTCTATCACCTCAGCTTGCACACCTGGGCGATCTTCACGTTGCCAGGGTTGGCATTCGGCTTCTTCATCTACCGGTACAAGCTGCCGATGCGCGTGTCGTCGGTGTTCTATCCGATTCTGAAGGAACGCATTTCGGGTCCGATAGGCAAGACGATCGATGTATTCGCAGTATTGGGCACGATCTTCGGACTGGCAGTGTCGTTGGGGCTCGGTACTTCTCAGATCAACGCCGGGCTGAGTGAGCTTGTCGGGCTTCCCGATACCGTGTGGGCGAAGGTGCTGATCATCGGCGTACTCACTGTGGTTGCGACGATTTCGATTGCCGTCGGGTTGGACAAGGGCGTGCGTCGCCTCTCCAACCTGAACATCCTCGTCGCGGTCGGTTTGATGATCTTCGTCCTGATCGCGTCGGACACCGTCTTTCTGCTGCGCCAGGTGTTCGAGAGCTTCGGCAATTACGCACAGGACATCGTTCCGCTGTCCTTCTGGAACGACGCCATGGCCGAGTTCACCTCCGACGGCGGGTGGGGATGGCAGGGTGGCTGGACCGTCTTCTACTGGGCGTGGACCGTCACCTGGGCCCCGTTCATGGGCGTCTTCCTCGCACGGATCTCGCGGGGCCGCACGATCCGCCAGTTCGTCGCCGGAGTTCTGGTCGCACCGTCGCTGTTCACACTGGTGTGGTTCGTCGTATTCGGCTGGTCTGCAATGAGAATCGATGGAATCGGTGGCAGCGGCGGTTCGATCTCGGAAGCAGTGTCCGAGAGCGTTCCGTTGGCGATGTTCACGTTCTTCGAGAACTTCCCGGCCGCGACCCTGGTTCAAGGGATCGCCGTGGTCGTCGTGGCGCTGTTCTTCGCAACCTCGTCCGACTCGGCATCGCTGGTGATCGACATGCTGTGCTCCGGTGACGGTGAAGCGGGCCCCGTGCGGCAGCGGGTGTTTTGGGGCGTCACCGAAGGCGCGGTGGCCGCCACCCTGATCGTGCTCGGCGGTGAGGCAGGACTGCAGGCGCTGCAACAGGTCATCACCGTGATCGGGCTACCGATCTTCATCCTGGTGTCGTTGATGATCATTGCGTTGGTGATGGGACTGCGTGCCGAGAAGGTGACGGTGCAGCCGCTCACGCGAGCACAGTTCCGTGAACACACTGGCGAATCGACGGTCACCGAGTCCGAGAAAGTGCGCACTTCTCCGCTGGCCAGAGACTCCGGCGACGACTGATGTCGACCGCGCCCAATCGGAGCGCTGTGTGAGACTGATCGGTATGAAGCGTGTGATTCGCGGTGCTCTCGTCGTTGCTCTCGCCGCGCCGCTGACTGTCGCGTTGACGTTCGCTCGGCCGGGCGTCGCTCACGCCTGCTCGTGTGCTTACAACACGGACGGAACGCAAGCCGAACAGCAACTCGAGGACTTCGCCTCGGGGGACAACGCGGTGTTCACCGGAACGGCGGTCGCCGAGCGTCGAGATGGCTTCACCGTGTACTACGACTTCGATGTCCGCGAGATATTCAGTGGCGACGTCGGCGCCAAGACGACGTTGTCCACTGCAAATGACAGCGCGGCGTGTGGAACCGGCTTCGAGCTGAAGGAGGAGTACCTCGTCTTCGCCGGCACCTACGACACACAGAACGCACCGTGGTCGGTGACTAAGTGCTCGGCAACAACATTGTCCACCAACGAACTCACCCGGGCCGCGACGCTGCAGCAGTTCGGAGAACCCCGAGCCGTGACAGCTGACGAGCGTGCCGCCGCGGATTACCTGCAGGGCATGTCGATTGTGCAGTGGGTGGGTATCGGGGTCGCCGCTGCCCTGTTCGCCGCCGGAACAGTGTGGATACTCCGAAGGGCACGTCACTGATCGACAATGTGCGCATCGCTCGCCTGTGCGGCGGCAGGGGTTCGTGCTCCGATGCGGTCGCCCCACTCCGCGATGGGACCGAGTAGTGCGTTCAGCTCGGCACCGTCCGCACTGAGTCCGTAGTCCACGCGCAGAGGGAAGCCGTCACCGGCAGTGCGCACGACAAGCCCGTCGCGTACGAGTTGCCGTAACTGTTCCGCGAGAACCTTTTCCGAGATCGGCCCGATCGACCGTCGCAGATCGGCGAACCGTCGGTCGCCTTCGTCCACCCGCCACAGAATCGTTGGCTTCCACTTCGACCAGATGAGGTTGAAGACCACGTTGACGCCACACTTCTGTACGTATCCTTGCGGCTGCCGCCGGTGCTGCGTTTGCCCGTCAGGGATTGGAGAAGATGCTCCTTCGGACGCGATGGTTGTGCCAGGCCTGGGGCGCAACGATCGACCCGATGAAGCAGAAGCCGATGATCGGCAACGAGGTGTGCAACGGAACCGGCACGTTGGTCGCCACGAGCAAAGCGCCGAGAAACGTCATCGGTACCCCGACGCCCTCGAGTAGGTCGTGTTTGCGGGCCATGACCGGACGGAGCCCGATCCATGGAATGCGCCTGTTCGCATTGTCGTGCGATATCCGTCGGGCCGCCGCGATGGAGAGTGCCGCGCCGACCACGAACACACAGCTTCCAGCGACGATGGCCCACCGCTGGCCTCCGTCGACCCACATGGAGATCAGATACAGGGCCGCGAGACCGGCGTAGCTGCCCCACACTTTCCAGAGCGGGGCTTCCTCGCGCTCGTCGTGGTGCACGCTGACCGGGCGCATCGGCTGCAGTGGCTCCATTCCTCGACCCTCCCACATCTCGACTCCGACACCGAACAGGTGTTCTGGGGCGAAAGCTGTCGTACTACTGGGCCATGGTGCGGCGATCGCGAAGTCGAGCACTACCGCACTCGTGGACTCCGGTGGAGCGAACTACCTCTGGCGAACTGCCGTCACTGCAATTCTGGCCGCATTTCCGATGGCCTGATCGACCAGTGGGAGGTACAGATCCATCCGCGCGGCCCGGGTGAAGACCGAGACAGCGACGGGCTCCTCACCCGGAAACGACACGACGGCAACCTCGTTGCGGATGGGTCCGATCGTGCCGGTCTTGCCTGCGACCTCTACATCCGGGTACGGAATCCCACTGCGAATTCTGTGCGGCCACACCTGCTGGGACAGAACTCCTCTCATGTACCTGCACTGTTCCGGTGATGCGGCAGTGCCCAACCAGATCGCACGGAGCACCGCGTTGCTGTCGCGGGGTGTGGTGCAGGAGGTGTAGGCGGGATCGAAACCCGCACTGTCGATCACCGAGTAGTTGCTGGCCAGCAATCCCAACGCCTCGTCCGCGTTCAACCTGCCGGTGTCCCGCACGATCTGGTCACCCAGTGTCTTCGTGCCACCGACGATGCGGGTGTCTTCGAGCCCGAGTGAGTCGATCACCCGCGAGAGTGCATCGAGGCCGAGTGCACCGAGAAGTGCGTCCGCCGCAGCATTGTCGGAGACAGTGATCATCGAACGCGCGACGTCCCGCCAACTCATCGTCACCGGATCGGCGTAGCTCGCTATTCCCGTCGGCCCCGGACTGCACTGCGCCGGGACGAGCCGCACCGAATCGGTTGCAGCCAGGACGCCCTCGTCGAACGCGCGCGCCGTGGCAACCAGCAGCACGATCTTCCACACCGACGCGGCGACAACAGGATCGTCGCCCTCGAAGTCGACGACCGTGCCGGTACCGTCGACCCGCTCGGCGCGTACCCAACCGCGGCAGCCGGCATCGGCGAATACTGCGCGAAGCTCTTCGTCGGTCGTGTTCATCTACAGGCCTGCAACAGGATTCGATCGATGAGATCCACCAGAGGTTTCACCGAGTCGTCGCGACGCACGATCCGAACCCGAAGCGCGACATCGTCGGCAGCGAGGTCGAGGTGCTCGGTTCCAGGCAGTACCGGGCTCGCGGCCGGAACGAGTCCGAAGCAGCGACCCGACGCGACGCCGATAGCGGCATCGCGAACGGTGTTCGCGATGAACACCTCTGGGTCGAGAGCATGGCGTCTGAACGCGTCGAGAATCAGATCGTGTGCGGGTGGATTCGCAGTCCTCGGTGCAGTCGCGAAGGCGAGGTCCGACAACATGGTCAGTCGTGGCCGCTCTGCCCGAGCCGAGCGATGTCCCGCAGGAACTCTGACTCGCCGGGGGAGTGCGATGACCGGTCCGGCCGACAGTCGGTCGAGTACCATCGGATGGTCGATCACTGCAACGTCGAGGTCGTGTGAGCGCACCCCGTCGAGCAACGACACTGCACCGGCGGTCTCCACACGTACCTGAACGCCCACGGATGCGGCGATCCGCGCGGCGATCCCATCGTCCAGTTGAGGGATAAGTCCGATGCGAACCGTCCCGGACATAGTGAGTGATTCTGCGGTGGTGGTCAATCGGCGCGCGTCGTCGACGATCAACCGGGCTCGAGGCAACAGCGCAGCGCCGTGCTCGGTGATGGCGGCGCCGTCCGGCGTTCGCTCCACGAGTGTGAGTCCGAGGTGCTTCTCCAATGCCTTGATCGCCCGCGACACCGGTGGCTGCGTCACGCCGAGAGTTGCCGCCGCGCGGCCGAAGTGACGTTCTTCTGCGACGGCGACGAAATACTCGAGATGGCGAACCAGGTCCACCGAGCTATTGAAACACGCTCAGCTGCCCCGATACCGAAGAGGAATGATCCGGCTGCGTCCCGGGACTTGGCCCCAGGGTGCCCGTATGTGATCGGGTGACCCCATGCGTACCTCGACCTCCACCCGACTGATCACCGCTATCGCAGCGGTGACTTTGACACTGTCCACAGGCGTCGCGTGTTCGACGACGACCACCGTAGAACCACCGCAGACCGCTGCAACCACCACCGAACAGTCCGTCGATGAGCAGTCCAGTACCGAACAGGTCTATCTCGACCTCGAGGCCAGGGATACTGCTCGACTCGGCGTCAGTGCTGTCGATCTCGCCTCGGATTCCACCGAAAGCCATCGAGGCGACGAACGTTTCGCGTTCTGTTCGACGTTCAAGGTGTATGCCGTCGGTGCCGTTCTTGCCGCCGTCGATGCAGGTGCACTGCAGCTGAGCGACACTAGAACGATCACCGCAGCGGATAAGGTGCCCGAGTCCGCAGTCGACTGGGAACCAGGATCCGTCGTCACGATCGCAGACCTGGCGGCGGCCGCATTGACCGAGAGCGACAACACCTCCGGCAATCTGTTGATTCGCGAGGCCGGTGGAACTGCGGCTCTCACCGAGTTCGCGAGGTCGCTGGGCGACACCGAGTTCCGGCTCGACCGCACTGAGCCTGAACTCAATACCGCTATCCCCGGAGATCCACGCGACACCACGACACCGAACTCGATGGCCGCCGGCTACCGAACCTTGCTCGACGGCGATGTACTGACCGCGGCCTCACGCGAACAGCTGTTGGCCTGGATGGCCGATACCCAGACCTCCGACGCTCGGTTCCGCGCCGCGCTCCCGGCAGGGTGGACTTCGGCCGACAAGACCGGCACGGGCAGTTACGGCGTCTCGAACGATGCAGGGCTGTTGCTGGGACCGGACGGGCAACGAATTCTCGTGGTCGTCTTCAGTGCTACGACGTCAGACACCGAAGATTCACCGGCCATGAATTCCCTCGTTGCCGATGCGACGCGTCAGGTCGTCGAACAACTGCAGTGATTCTCAACCCTCCGCGCGGCGGACGGCGTCGACCAGTGGGATCAGATCCGGCTCGGTCGACGCCTCGTCGAGTGCCTCGCGCAGCGCCGCATCGTTGGTCGGTCGCGCGGCCTCGAGCAGGGCCAGGCCCTCTTCACTGACGTCGGTGTAGATGCCTCGGCGATCGGTGGGGCACAGGTACCGAGTGAGTAGTCCGCGGTCTTCGAGTCGGGTGACCAGTCGCGTCGTCGCACTCTGGCTCAGCACGACGGCGTCGGCCACCTGCTTCATTTGCAGATGCCCGCCCTCCCCGTCGTGCTGCCTGCCCAGGACGTCGAGCAGCCAGTACTCACGAGCACTGAGGTTGTGCTCGGCCTGTAGTGCGCGTTCGATCCGACCCTCGATCCGGCCGTGCAGCACCGCCAGCGCCAGCCAGTTCTGCGCCAGCGCCGTCAGCGCGGGGTCGTGTGCGGTCATTGCCGTGCCTTTCGATACCGGTACTCCTGACCACCCACCGTACCGCGCCGGCAATTAACGGCGTCTGCAATTACCGGTCTACGACGGCCTGCGGGCGACGATGCGTCGAGCATGCGCGAGTACCGGAGCATCGACCATCTGGCCACGAAAGGTGAAGACGCCGCGGTTCTGGGCAACGGCGTCGAGCACGTCGGTGGCCCAGTCGAGTTCCTCGGCGGTGGGCGCATAGGCCTGGCGAACGACGGGGATGTGGCTTGGATGAATGGCCACTTTTCCGTCGAAGCCGATCGCCACGGCATCCTCGGACTCCGCGCGGACACCGTCGAGATCGGGGATGTCGAGGAACACCGAGTCCAACGCGAACACCCCACGTGCCTTGGCTGCGAGCAGCGTCTGCGACCGAACATGCTGCGCCACAGCACGATACTGTCCATTGGAATGCCTGCTCGAGTTGCCACCCATGGCGGCCACCAGATCCTCGGCACCCCACATGGCACCGATCGCATTGTCCGCGGCGAGGGCGTCGAACACCGTCATCGCGCCGAGCGGAGACTCGATCAGCGCGACGACATTCAGTGGAGCCAGCGCCGCAATCTGTTCGGCCGATTCACATTTGGGGAGCATCACGGTCGTGTACTCGGTCTGCTGCAACGCCGCGAGGTCCGCAGCCTGATCGTCCGTGCTGTGCGCGTTGACACGGACGATGGTGCGCGCCGGATCCAGTGGGGTCGACAGGACGGACTCACGAGCACCCGCCTTGTCCGCCGCCCCGACCGCATCCTCCAGGTCGAGGATGACGACATCTGCTCGTGCCGCTGCCTTCTCGTACCGCTCGGGGCGGTCTGCCGGGCAGAACAACCACGCGGGCCCCGGCGGAACCCAGGTCACGACGCCTCCTCCGGTGGTTGCATCCGGACGAGCGTCTTGCGGACGGCAATCGCGACGACGTCCCCGTGTTGGTTTCGACCGGTGTGCGTGAACGTCACGATGCCTTCGCCTGGGCGGGATTTCGATTCGCGCTTGGCCGAGATCACGGTCTCGGCGTAGAGGGTGTCTCCGTGGAACAGCGGCTTGGGGAACGACACCTCCGAGAAACCCAGGTTCGCCACGATGGTGCCCTGGGTCAACTGCGTCACCGACAGTCCGACGAGGGTGGAGACGGTGAACATCGAATTCACCAATCTCTGGCCGAACGCCGTTGTCTCGCTGTAGGCCGCGTCGAGGTGCAGGGCCTGCGTGTTCATCGTCTGCGTGGTGAACAGCGTGTTGTCGGCCTCGGTGATGGTGCGGCCGGGTCGGTGCTCGTAGACGGTGCCGAGTTCCATCTCCTCGAACCACAGGCCACGTTGGCGAATTCGCTTGTCGCTCACAGCCCCAGGCTCCGCGCGATCAGCATCAGCTGAACCTCGGTTGTACCCTCACCGATCTCGAGGATCTTGCTGTCGCGGTAGTGACGAGCGACCACATATTCGTTCATGAAGCCGTACCCGCCATGGATCTGCGTCGCATCGCGCGCATTGTCCATCGCGGCCTCGGAGGCGACGAGCTTGGCGATGGACGCAGCCTTCTTGAACGGCTTGCCCGCCAACATCAATGCCGCCGCGTCGTAGTACGCGGTTCGCGCGGTGTGAGCGCGGGCCTCCATGCGAGCGATCTTGAACGAGATCGCCTGATTGCGTGCGATCGGAGCCCCGAAGGCCTCACGCTCCTTGGCGTACTTCACGCTCTCGTCCACGCACCCCTGCGCCGCACCGACCGATACTGCCGCGATCGCGATCCGGCCCTCGTCGAGGATGTGCAGGAAGTTCGCGTACCCGCGGCCTTCCTCGCCGAGCAGATTCTCCTGCGGCACGCGCACATCGGTGAAACTGAGCGGGTGGGTGTCCGACGCGTTCCAGCCGACCTTGTTGTAGGCAGCCTCTGCGACGAATCCCGGGGTATCGGTCGGCACCAGGATCGACGAGATCTGCTTGCGCCCCGTCGCTTCGTCGACCCCCGTCACCGCGGTGACGGTAACGAGCTCGGTGATGTCGGTGCCCGAGTTGGTGATGAACTGCTTGCTGCCGTTGATGATCCAGTCACCACCGTCGCGCTTGGCGGTGGTCTTGGTGCCACCCGCGTCGCTGCCGGCACCGGGCTCGGTGAGACCGAACGCGGCCAGGGCCTTGCCTGCGGTGAGCTTGGGCAGCCACTGCTGCTTCTGCTCGTCGTTGCCGAATCGGTAGACGGGCATTGCGCCGAGCGAGACACCGGCTTCGAGGGTCATCGCAACGCTCTGGTCGACCTTACCGAGCTCCTCGAGGGCCAGGCACAGCGCGAAGTAATCGCCGCCCATGCCGCCGAACTCCTCGGGAAACGGCAGGCCGAACAGGCCCATCTCCGCCATGCCGGCAACTACCTCGTACGGAAAGGAATGCTCGGCATCGTGTTTCGCCGATACCGGTGCCACGACGGTGCGGGTGAAGTCGGCAACGGATTTGACCAGCTGCTGGTACTCGTCGGGCAGATTCGCGGACGACAGATGATCGGTCATGATGGGTCCTGTTCGGTGTGGTTGGGGACGATTCGGGCGAGGACCTGGTCGACGCGGACCTGATCCCCCACTGCAACAGTCAGTTCGACCGTGCCGTCGATCGGGGTGGTGAGCGTGTGTTCCATCTTCATCGCCTCGACGACGACGATGGCCGTGCCCGCGCTGACGGCGCTGCCGGTGGTTGTTCCGATCGCGATGATCGAGCCCGGCATGGGCGAGAGGATCTCGGCATCGCCGGAGTGCGCGTCGTCCTCGCGGACGCTCGCCTCGGCGATCCGGTCGACTCGCCAGGTGCCTCGAGAGCTGGAAATCCATGTTGCCGAGCCGCTTCGAGCGAAGGTCATCGATTCGCGTAGACCGTCGAGCACCAGATCCACCGAATTCTCGGTGGCGGTTGCCCGCAAGGTGCGCGGCGATCCGTCGTCGACGACGACCGTTGCCGCGGCTGTCGTGCCGGTGATCGCTACGTGCGCCGTCCGACCTCCGGACGCGAGGCGACGATGGAACGACGCGTGCGCGCCGACTCGCCAACCCGACGGTGCTGCCCAGATGTCCTGATCCGCGGTCTGCCACGCGTCGAGCCACTGCACTGCGGCGGCGGCGATCAGCGCCTCGTCGGTGGCCTCGGCGGCCACGAAATCCTCGACACGGCGGTCGAGCAGCCCGGTGTCGAGATTACCGGCACGAACATCGTTGTCGGCGAGCAGGAACCGAGCGAACTCGATGTTGGTGACGACCCCGAGTACTGCGGTGTCGGCCAGTGCACGATCGAGGCTGCGCAATGCGGTCGCGCGATCGGGGCCGTGCGCGATGACCTTGGACAGCATGGGGTCGTAGTTGCTGCCCACCTCCGTTCCGACGGCGAGACCGGAGTCGACGCGAATCCCCGGCGCAGAGGGCTCGCGCAATCCGACGACGGCACCGCCGGTGGGGAGGAATCCGCGGCCGGGGTCCTCGGCGTAGACGCGGGCCTCGATGGCGTGTCCGGTGAGCGTGATGTCGTCCTGCGCGAGAGTGAGGGGCTCGCCCGATGCCACCCGAACCTGCCACTCGACGAGGTCGAGATCGGTGACCATCTCGGTGACCGGGTGCTCGACCTGAAGACGAGTGTTCATCTCCATGAAGAAGAACTCGTCGGGGCGATCGGCCGAGACGATGAATTCGACTGTGCCGGCACCGGAGTAGTCGACACTGCGGGCAGTGTTGCAGGCGGCCTCGCCGATGCGTGCGCGGGTTGCTTCGTCGAGCAGGGGAGACGGAGCCTCCTCGATGACCTTCTGGTGCCTGCGCTGCAGACTGCATTCGCGTTCGCCGAGGTGGATGACATTGCCGTGTCCGTCGGCGAGGATCTGTACCTCGATGTGCCGGGGCCGCAACACGAATCGCTCGAGGAAGAGGGTGTCGTCTCCGAAGGACGAGGCCGCCTCCCGGCGAGCGCTGGTCAACGCTGCAGGCAGATCCTCGGCGCGCTCGACCAGACGCATACCCTTGCCGCCGCCACCGGCGGAGGGTTTGACGAGCACTGGGAATCCGACGTCCGGCGCGCCGGCGACGAGGTCGGCGTCGGTGAGGCCGGGGCGGGAGATTCCCGGAACGACGGGTACTCCGAATGCGCTGACGGCAGCCTTCGCGGCGATCTTGTCGCCCATCACTTCGATGGCTTTCGCCGGGGGCCCGAGGAATGCGATTCCGGCTTCGGCACAGGCGGTCGCGAACTCGGAGTTCTCGGAGAGAAATCCGTATCCGGGGTGAATGCCCTGAGCCCCTGTGGTTTTCGCGGCCGCGATCACCTTGGCGATGTCGAGGTAACTCTCGCGAGCGTTCGCGGGTCCGAGTCGGACGGCGGTGTCGGCCTCACGAACGTGCCGGGCATCGGCGTCGGCATCGCTGTACACGGCGACGGTGCGAATTCCCATGCGGCGCAGTGTTCGTGCCACCCGCACGGCGATCTCGCCGCGGTTGGCGATCAGTACTGTGTCGATCATCGTGGTCATATCTCTCACATCCTGAAAACGCCGTAGGAGACCGGCTCGAGCGGCGCGTTGGCGCACGCCGAGAGGGCCAGTCCGAGAACCTGCCTGGTATCGGCCGGGTCGATGATGCCGTCGTCCCACAGGCGGGCCGTCGAATAGTAAGGGTTGCCCTGACTTTCGTACTGGTCACGGATGGGAGCCTTGAACGATTCCTGGTCCTCGTCACTCCACGGCCGACCGGCAGCGTCGAGTTGTTCGCTGCGCACCGTGGCGAGCACCGACGCCGCTTGCTCGCCGCCCATCACCGAGATTCGCGCGTTGGGCCACATGAACAGAAAGCGTGGTGAATACGCTCTGCCGCACATCGAGTAGTTGCCCGCGCCGTAGGAACCGCCGATGACGACGGTGATCTTGGGGACGCGGGCACAGGCGACCGCGGTGACCATCTTCGCGCCGTGCTTGGCGATGCCACCTGCCTCGTAGTCGCGGCCGACCATGAAGCCGGAGATGTTCTGCAGGAAGACCAGCGGAATGCTGCGCTTGTCGCACAGTTCGATGAAATGCGCGCCCTTCATGGCAGATTCGGCGAACAGCACGCCGTTGTTGGCGACGATTCCGACGGGATGGCCGTGGACGTGCGCGAATCCGGTGACGAGCGTCTTGCCGTATTCGGCTTTGAACTCGTCGAATTCACCCGCGTCGACGACGCGGCCGATCACCTCACGCACGTCGTAGGGAGTGCGTGGGTCGGTGGGGACCACGTCGTAGAGATCGGTCTGGTCGGCTACCGGTGCGCGTGTGGGAAGAAGGTCCCACGGCCGCGGAGTGCGAGGTCCGAGGGTGGAGACGATGCGGCGGACGCGGTGCAGCGCGTCTCGATCGTCCTCGGCCAGATGGTCGGTGACGCCGGAGATCTTCGAGTGCAGATCACCACCGCCGAGTTCCTCTGCGGTGACGACCTCGCCGGTCGCGGCCTTCACCAGAGGCGGGCCGCCGAGAAAGATCGTGCCCTGATTCTTGACGATGATCGCTTCGTCGCTCATCGCCGGCACGTAGGCGCCGCCCGCAGTGCAGGAGCCCATGACGGCAGCGATCTGCGCAATTCCTTTGGCGCTCATGGTCGCCTGGTTGAAGAAGATGCGGCCGAAGTGGTCGCGGTCGGGAAAGACCTCGTCCTGGCGCGGAAGGAATGCTCCGCCCGAGTCGACGAGGTAGATGCACGGCAGAGTGTTCTGCAGCGCGATCTCCTGCGCGCGTAGATGCTTCTTCACCGTCATCGGGTAGTAGGTGCCGCCCTTGACGGTGGCGTCGTTGGCGATGACGACGCATTCGCGACCGGAGACGCGGCCGATACCGGCGATCACGCCTGCGCCGGGGCACTCGTCGTCGTAGAGGCCGTTGGCGGCCAACGGTGAGATTTCGAGGAACGGGCTGCCGGGGTCGAGAAGCTCGTCGACTCGGTCGCGGGGGAGGAGCTTGCCGCGGGCGATGTGCCGTTCCCGAGACTTTTCGCTCCCGCCGCGGGCAGCAGTGGCCAGCTTCTCTGCGAGCTCACGGGTGAGAAGCTCGTGATCTGCCCGGTTGGCAGCTGTGTCGATCGCCATGAGGTGCACGCCTTAAGGGGTTGGACGTCGGTGTCACGAAAGTTCAGTTAATCGTTGATAACTGACACGATAGTAAACTACGATTAACTGAGTGTCCAGAGTCGAGGAGGTGACGGTGCAGGAATCGGAAGCGAAACCGACGACCGTGCGTGAGCAACGCAAGGCCGAGCGTCGGCAGCAGTTGCTGGGCGCTGCAGCGTCACTGTTCGCCGAACGCGGGTTCACCTCGGTGCGACTGGAGGATCTGGGCGCGGCCGTCGGTGTCAGCGGACCGGCCGTCTACCGGCACTTCCCCAACAAGGAGGCCGTGCTCGTCGAGTTGATGGTCGGGATTTCGGAGTATCTGCTCGACGGTGGCCGTGCGGTGGTCGATCGTGGTGAGGTTGCCGCGGACACCGTGTCCGCGTTGGTCGAGTTCCACCTCGACTTCGCCTTCGATACACCGGCATTCATCAGAATCCAGGATCGCGACCTGCAGAGTCTTCCGGAGGGCGCTCGACGCAAGGTGCGCCGAATGCAGCGCGAGTACGTGGAACTGTGGGTCGAGGTGTTGTGTGCCGTCGACCCGGAATTGAACGAGTCCGACGCCCGGACCACGGCGCACGCGGTCTTCGGTCTGATCAACTCGACGCCCTACAGTGCGGGGCGTACTCCGTCGAAGAACGCTCGTCCGGTGCTGCGGGCAATGGCGCTGGGGGCGTTGGGGGTTGCTGCGCCGAGCCGCACAGCATCGACCTGAGCGTCCACCTACACCGACGCGCGCTCGGCTTGCTCTGCCTGTCGGCGGGTGGGCTCGGGCGGACGAGCGAGACGGGATCCGATCACTCCGGCGGCAACGGCACCGACGAGGCACACTCCACCGACCGCGTATCCCAGGAGCGGTCCCCGGGTGGTCACCCAGGCCAACTTGTTGGCCGCGTCGCGTGCCGAGGCCACCTGCTCGAGCCGGCCCGTCTCGTCCAGGGCGAGTGAGGCCTTGAAGATCGTCACCTCGGGGACCTTCGGATCTCTCGCGAAGTACTGGTACGGCGTTTCCTGTCCCCACACCAGGCTCCCGCTCGTGGGCTCGACGTAGATGTCGCGCACGTTCGAGTACCAGCGCTTCATCGTGATCGGCTCGTCCCCGTCGCCCAATCCCCACTTCGATGCCGGGAGGGTCACCGAGTTGATCGGCGACTGCGTGGTGGTCGAGAGGTCGGCTTCGGTCACGATCGATCGGAAGTGATAGATCGGCAGCCCCTCCATGGTGAGCTCCTCGACGAGGTTCGCCTCGAAGCTCGTCCACGCCGTCGCGTCGTAGACCGTGTACGTGATCGGCTGGGTATCGAAGGGAAACCGATGCTGTAAGCCGTTGCGCGGCAAAGGAATGCCCGGCGAGTCGACTGTGGTCTGCAAGGATCCGGCGGGTTCGACGGGTAGTCCCGTGCGCCGGTCGCTCGTCACCCGATCCACCGAGGCGGTGAGCAGGCCCGCGTCACCGTCGCGGTCGGCCCGTCTCACGGTCGCTCCCACTTGGAAGGTGACGCGGTCTGCGTCGGAGGGATCCTCGACGGTGATGTACCGCTGGAGAACGAGGGGTACATCCGTCGCGATGGAGAGAGGGCCGGGTCCGGTGATCGTCGTCGAGTCGAGGACCTCACCGCCCGCACCGTCTGCGGTGGTGGCCACCGTGGTGGCGTCGATGTCGAGTGGAGTCACCGCCAGGCGGTCGTACACGAGGGTGGGCAGAAGTAGAGCGACGACGATCGCGAAGGATCCCAGCCCCGCGAGCAAGCACATCGCGATTCTCACCCGTGACATGAACACCGTCCCAATTCTTTTCGTTTCCGGCCGTCTCATCCTGCCGTGGCGAGAGCCCCGAATGTCCGCTTCCGCGTTGTGACCTGTCAGCATGTTCGTGGGAATTTACAGAGACATCAACCGATGTTGAGAATTTCCGAAAAGGTGCACACTGAGGTCACTCGTCATTTGCCGCACAACGCTGAATCGGGGGACGACACATGGCGACCGGTATCGATCGAGGCACGACGGTCGATCGCGGCAGTCGTTGGCGAACCATCGGGACGTTGCGAACCGGGCCCGGTTCTGCAGTCCTACCGTTCGGCTGGGGACCGGCGATCGTGTTGGTGCTCGTGGCCTTCGTGGACCGTATCGAATTCAGCCTCGTGGCCGCGGTTCTTCCTCAGCTGCAGGACGAATGGGGTTTCGGCGACGCGGTGGCGGGATCGCTGCCCAGTGCGTCCGCGATCGCCGCGGGTGTCCTCGCGATACCGGCTGCATACCTCGCCGACCGTCACGATCGCGGCAGGATCGTGACCTGGGTCGTCGTTCTGTGGTCTCTGGCAACTCTCGGTTCGGCGCTGGCACCCACTTTCCTGATCTTCTACCTCGTGCGGGTCGGTCTTGCCGCCGCGGAGGCCGTGGACAACCCGGCGAGTGCGAGCCTTCTTGCCGACTTCTACCCGCCTGCAACGCGATCCACCGCGTTCGGTTGGTGGCGAACCTCGGCGTACCTGGGCGGGGCGGGCATAGTCCTGGGTGGTGTGCTGGCGGACTGGCTGGGTTGGCGCGGGGCGTTCATGGTCATGACGATCCCGGGACTGGTTGTCGCAGTTCTCGTCTCGCGTCTGAAAGAGCCCGAACGCGGATACGCAGACCGGCTGGCGGCCCGCGCAGACCCGAATGCGCAGACTCCTACGCCGTCCGGACCGCTTGCCACCCAGCTCCGCCGACTGCTGCCCATCCGAACGCTGTGGTTCACCGGCGCTGCTCTGACGGTCATGAGTCTGTCGATCGGTGGTCTGACCTTCTGGCTGCCGAGCCTGCTGCAACGCCGGTACGGCCTGTCCGAATCGGCCGCCGCGACGGCGGGCGGGGGAATGACACTGCTGGGAATCGTGTTCGGCACGCTCGTCGCGGCGATGGCAACCCGTCGAGCCGTCGTCGGCACCAGCCTCGCGCAGTGGCGAGTACTGCTGGGCGGTAGCGGAATTCTGGTGGGAAGTGTGTTCATGTCGATCGCGCTCGGCATGAACTCCACGATGATGTTCGTCGTTCTGCTCACCGTGTTCGCCTTCTTCTCGGCCTTCGCCCTTCCCACGCTCACCGCCTGTGTCGCCGATGTGGTTCCGGCACGCGATCGGGGTCTCGGATTCGGCATGCTGCAGATCGCCGCGACCGCGGGCGGTGCCGTCGGGCCGCTCATGGTCGGTGTGGTGTCCGACGCGGCGGATTCACTCACCGTCGGCCTGATTCCGCTTCTTCCGCTGCTGGCGATCGGGGGAGTGTTCGCCCTCTTGGCCTACTGGTCCGTGGAACGCGACTCGACGCGCGTCCTGGCCGAGGCTGCGCGGGAAGAGTAATTCGTTGTCGTCGGTCACAATGTTCTTCATGACGAGTGAGCTATCGCGCGCCGAGGTCGGCCGGCGGCAGAGTCGATTCACTCCCGACGAGATCCCCCGCCTGCTGGCCATGGCCGGAGTCGTGGCTGCTCTGCACGTGATCGGGTGGGGATTGTTCAGCCACTACAACTCCATTCCGAGTATCCACAACCTCACCGGAGCGGACGGCACGCTGGTCTACGCCGGAGCCGGCGTGCTGGCGTACACCCTCGGGCTCAGGCACGCCTTCGACGCCGATCACATCGCCGCCATCGACGACACCACCCGCTTTCTACTGCAGAAAGGCAAGCGGCCGTTGGCCGTCGGGCTGTTCTTCTCACTCGGACACTCGACCGTCGTATTCGTCTTCGTCGCCGCCATCGCGTTCGTGGCCTCGCAGGCGACGGCGTTCCAGGACGCGTTCGCCGGAGTCGGCGGCATCATCGGCACGCTGGTGTCCGGAACGTTCCTGTATCTCATCGCGGCGTTGAACATCGCAGTGCTCGCCGGAATCGTCGGAGTGTGGCGACGCGCGAAACGAGGTGAGTTCACCGAAGCCGGACTCGACGAGTTGCTGGCCAAGCGCGGGCTGATGAACCGATTGTTCCGGGGTCGCTACGACAAGCTGATCGACCACTCGTGGCAGATGTACCCGCTGGGTCTGCTGTTCGGGCTGGGATTCGATACCGCCACCCAGGTCGGTCTGCTCGCGGTCGCAGGCACGACGGCCATGGCAGGCGGACTTCCGCCGATGGCGATCATCGCCCTGCCGGTTCTGTTCGCCGCGGGCATGACCACCATGGACACCATCGACGGCATCTTCATGTCCAAGGCGTACGGCTGGGCATTCGTGACCCCGGTGCGCAAGATCTACTACAACATGACGATGACGGGACTGTCCGTCTTCGTTGCTCTGGTGATCGGCACGGTGCAGCTCTTGACCCTGCTCGCCGAGCAGTTCGGGCTCACCGGCGGACTGTGGGACGCGCTGGCCGTCATCGATCTGAATCTGGCCGGCCAACTCGTCGTCGGCACGTTCTTCGTCGTGTGGATCGGAGCGGTCGTGTATTACAAGGTGGCGCGCATCGACGAACGCGGTGGCTTCACACACTCGAACGAAATGGAGAACCAGTGACCTCTCGGCGTCGGATCGGTGTCCTCGCAGTTGCCGCGGCGCTCGCGTCGAGCATGGCGACGGCGCTGCTGGCCGTACCTGCTTCCGCTGCCCCGGCTATCACTCAGGAGATCGGTGACGTCGTCTCGACTCGCGATCTGGACCGAAACCTCTGGATTCCCGGCGCGGCCTCGGCCGAGGTGCTCACCTACGTCACCACCGACACCTTCGGTGAGAAGGCTCTGAGCACCGGCACCGTTTTCCTGCCGCCGGGAACTGCGCCGGAGGGTGGCTGGCCGGTGATCTCGTGGGCCCACGGCACTTCCGGGCTCGGCGACGCGTGTGCGCCGTCTCTGATCGGTCCGACGTACGCCGAGCGGGACCTGCCGTACCTGGCGAACTGGCTCGCGCAGGGCTACGCCATCGTCGCCAGTGACTATGCCGGCCTCGGAACACCCGGATTGCCAACGTATCTCGACGGTCGAACCACGGCGCACAACGTGGTCGACATGGTCAAGGCGGGCCGCAACTACAGTGAGGACCTCTCGCGATCCTGGGTGGCCGTCGGCCAATCGCAGGGTGGTGGCGCTGCGATCTACACCGCTCGTTACGCGACCGAGTTCGGCGGCCCCGATCTGGACTACCGCGGGGCTGTGGGAACCGGAACTCCCGCGTACATCGAGAAGTTGATCTCGATCGGCGGACCGGGCGTACCGCCGGTGGCACTACCGTCGGGCCTGACCGCCTACGTCGCGTACATAGGCGCGTCGCTGCGCTACGCGCATCCCGAGCTCGGGTTGGACGACATCCTGACTCCGCTCGGGAAGAAGTACGCAGACCTGGCCGAGACGACGTGCGTATCGGATTTCGAGGCACAACTCGACGGTGTGACGATCGGTGACTTCTTCACGGCACCACTGACCGGTCTGCCGAACTTCACCGCCGTCCTCGACGATTACATGGCGATGCCCGAAAGCGGTTTCGACAAGCCGTTCTTCATGGGAAACGGCCTGCAGGACATCGACGTTCCGTTCCCGACCACCGCCGCCTACGGCGCCCGTCTGACGGCCAACGGTCAGCCGGTGACGTTCAGGGCCTACGACACCGACCACAGTGGAGCCTTCGTTCAGTCGCAGGCCGATACGATTCCGTTCGTCGCGAACCTGTTTCGCTAGTTCACCGGTCGCTTGCTGGGCAGTCCGTAGGCGCGGGCGGTGAACAGTTCGAGCACCGTGCGCGGTAGCAATCGCTGGGCGAGGAACACCGCCGGAGCATTGCTGCCGACCGCGTAGATGGGCAGCGTCTTCTTGTCCTCGACGGCTTTGAGGACGGTGAGAGCTACGGTCTCGGCCGTGATTCCCTCGGCCTCTTTGGCGTCGAGCTGCGAGATCACCGTGGTGAAGTCGCGGAGGTACGGCGAATGCGGGCCGCAGTACTTGGTTCGACGGGCCGAGAGCCCGGTGGCGATGGAGCCGGGTTCGACTGTGGTGATGTCGATTCCGTAGGGCTTGAGCTCGTAGCGCGCGGCAGTGGCAAAACCCTTGATCGCAGCCTTGGTGGCGGCGTACGACGAGCGGTAGGCCAGCGGAAAGCTCGCGAGCATCGACCCGATGTTGACGATCTTTCCGCTGCCACGATCTCGCATGCCCGGCAGCACGGCCTGGGTCAACTCGATCGCGCCGAAGACGTTGAGCTGGAAGAGCCGGGTGATCGCCTCGATGGGCAGCTCTTCGATTGGGCCGCACTGGCTTTCGCCTGCGTTGTTGATCAGCACATCCACCGGGGTGTCGGCGATGCCGTCCACGAACCCGCGGAGCGATGCCGGGTTCGTCAGGTCCAGGTCGCGGTAGTCGACGCCGGGTATCGGGTCGGCCACCGAGGAGCTGTCGCGGCTCGTTCCGATGACGTGGTAACCGCGAGAGATCAGAACCTCGGCGACGGCCTCGCCGATTCCGGACGTCGCTCCGGTGACTATTGCAGTGTTCATCTACGCCTCTTGTTCACGGTGCGGGTAGGTGCCGGTTTCGTCGCGACAGGTGCCGGGCATTCTGTCCCGCGAAAAGCTGTGGTCGGCACTTTGGTGTGCAGGGACGGCACCGAGGTGCCCGAGGCCATGACCGTGCGGTCCGGTCGCACGATGGCGGCGACAGCGTGGCCGCGGCGCAGCCAGCCCCCCAGCTCCGACGACGCCGCAACCTCGACGACGACGGCTCCGCGGCGCTCGATCTCTCGACGGTGCCCGATGGCCAGGGGTGTCGACGAGACGAACAGGAACCGGCCCGGTGCGAGGTCGTCCAGACGAGCTCCGCCGTCCAACGGGCTGTTGGGGCAGAGCTTTCCGGCCAGTGTGCGAACCGGAACGGGTGAACGCAGCACGTACTGCGATCGAGCGAGTGGCGGGGTGGTGCTGGCGGTGACCTTCTCTCCGATGAACGGCAGATAGCCCAGAGCGGGTGCGATGTTCGCGCGCATGATGCCGGTGAGCCGGCTGCCGCCGGTCATGGCCCATCCGATCGCGACCGCCAACTCGATCATCTGCTTGGCGTGCGTCTTTCGTTCTGTCTCGTAGCTGTCGAGCGAGGTCTCCTTCAGATGCCCGTCCAGCACGCCGACGAGTTTCCAGACCAGATTGCGCGCATCTCGGAGCCCCGCGCCCATCCCCTGCCCGATGAAGGGCGGCGTCAGATGCGCGCAGTCGCCGAGCAGGAACACCCGGCGATCACGCCACCGGTCGACCACCTGTGCACGAAAGGTGTACTCCGCGCTGCGAATCAGCTTCATGTCCGGGATCTCGCCGGAAACGAACCACGGTGCGATGAAAGGGTGGATGGCCGAGAGATCGGTGAACTCGTCGAGGGTCTCGCCGTCGAGCATCCGGAACTCCCAGCGGTAGCGGGTGGGGCCGATGCGCATGTACGTCGCCGATCGCTCGGAATCGCACACCTGGTGCACGCCGTCCCACTGCTCGAGATCGACGTCGGTCTCGATGTCCACGACCAACCATCGCTGCTCGAAACCGAGATCCTCCATTTTAGAGCCGATGGACCTGCGCACCACACTGTTGGCACCGTCGCAGCCGAGGACATAGTCGGCGGTCACCCAATGTGGCGTCCCGTCCTCGGTCGAGTCGTACCGGACCCGAACCGAATCCGTCAGGTTCTGCACATCTGTGATCTCGCATCCGCCACGCATCTGCACGGAGTCGTAACGCGTGATGTGGGAACGCATCAGACGCTCGAGTTCGGGTTGATCGAACATGTTGGCCTGTGGGTAGCCGTGCGGTCGATCGTCGGGATCGCGCTCGAACTCGGCCAGGGTTCGAATGTCCCTGGTGCACAACCTCAGTCCGCGACCGGGACGCGAGATGGCCGCGAAGTCCTCGGCCAGGCCCAGATCGCCGAGGATGCGGTACACCTCGTCGTCGAGATGAACTGCCCGCGGCTGCGGGTAGACGTCTTCCCACCTGTCCAGCACGAGGCACGGCACGCCGTACCGGCCCAGCAACAACGCAGCGGTCATGCCCGTCGGACCGGCTCCGACGATCACCACTGGAAAGTGCGTGCCGTCGGACTCGGTACCGGTCATCGGTAGGAGACCCGGGTGCGCTGGACTCCCAGATCGAGGGCTCCGTCGGGAGTCGAGCAGGTCAGTTCGAGGACGTCGCCGTCTTTCAGGAACGCGGGATTCTTGGCCTGCTTCTTGAAGAAGACCTTCCACTTGACCGACGGGGGAACCAGCGATCCGATCATTTCGATCGGCTTGGCGGGGGCCTTCAATGCGGTGCCGCCAGGAGTACCGGTGAGCAGCAGGTCGCCTGCGTCGAGGCGCTGGAACTTGCTCAGGGCCTTGAGTGACTCGACCGGGCGGAAGATCATGTCGGCGACCGTACTGTCCTGTCGCACAGAGCCGTTGACCCGCAGGGTGAGGGCGAGTTCGCCGAACCGGTCGAACTCACCGGCCTCCAGAAGGACCAGGCGCGGCCCGACCGGAGTGAAGGTGGGATACGACTTGCCCTCGTAGAACTGAGTCTTCGGCAACTGGACGTCGCGGGCAGAGACGTCGTTGGTGAGCACGAGGCCGGCGACGTACTCGGCCACGTTGGAGGCGTCGACCTTGGTTCCGACGGTGAGCGTCTTGCCGAACACGAGTCCGATCTCGATCTCGTAGTCGAGCAGTTTCACGTGCGGCGGCTTGACGACGTCGTCGGTGGGTCCGCTGATGGAACCGGAGGTCTTGCGAAAGAACGTCAGCGGAACCGTGTCGGGGTTCATCCCCGAGTCCTTGACGTGGGAGACGTAGTTGGTCATGTTCGCCATGACGCGGCAGGGAGCCGTCACCGGCGAGATCAACGACAGTGTTTCCACGGCAACGACATCGGTTGCGCTGCGAGCGGATTCGATGGCAGGCCGATCGGCGAGGAGCTCGGCGGTGCTCACCGCCGAGGTGTCGATGCGTGACGCGCCCGCAGGGGTTTCGACCCACCAGGCGTCGGCGGTGCGGAGTACAGCGATGCTCATGAGGATGCCACTTTCATCAGGCCGCGAAGGCGATCGGTGTCGAACTCGTTGTCGTTGCGCAGTGAGGAGAGGATCGATTTCAGTTCGTGCAATGACGCTCTGCTGGGAGCGATTCCGAGGAAGTCCCTCGACGCGGGCGGGCCCCACTGGGCGAGCCCGGACGCCGTCATCGGGGCCCAACCGGGTTCGAGGGAGTTGTCGAACATGTCGCCGTCGCTGAAATGTTCCACCAGGAAACCGTCGGGATCACGCCAGTAGTCGAAGATCTGGCTGCCCTGGATGTGTCTGCCGATGCCCCACGAATGTCGGTACCCACGTTGGGTCAGGTACTCGCCGCCCGCCGCGATGGCATCGAGATCGGACACCTGGTAGGCGGAGTGCACGTACCGGTTGGACGGTCCGAGAGTCATTGCGAGAGTGTGATGATCGGACGGAGTGTTGCCGCGATCGCAGCGGATGAAACTCATCACCGGACCGCGATCACGCTGGCCGTCGTAGTAGAGGAAGTCGCTGACGATCAGGCCGAGATGATGCAGATACCAGTCCAGATTCTGGAGGTAGCCGGTGCGCTGGAGCACCACGTGTCCCAGGCGCTGGACCCGGGCGGGCTGACGCGGTGGCCGCTGCGTCGCGTTGAGTCGAAAGCGCGGATCACCGAAGTTGTAGGTGTGCGCTTCCTGACCGGGAAGTTCGGGATGCTCGGTGTATCCGGACACCACCTGGACGGGCTGCCCGCCCGGATCGGTGAGCGTGACCGCGACACCGCCGAGTGTCTCGGGGAGCCGTTGGACCCGCTGCCCGGTTGCCTCGGCCAATCTCATGAGGTCGCCGTCGTCGGCGGCGGCGAAGGCTGCGCCCACGAAGCGTGTTCGCTTGCCGCGGCGGATGATCACGCACGGCGCGCCGACCTGCGTGCCGCGCAGATGGATCTCCTCCGGAGTGCGAAGCGCGACGGTGAAACCGAAGGCGACAGCGAACGCCTCGGCCTTGGTCAGATCCGGCTTGCGAAACTCCAGCCAGGCGATGTCTCGAACCTTGATGATCGGATCTTTCGCGCGACCGGGGTGCTCGCCGGGGAGTGCGCCCTGGTCCACGTGCATGTCCTTGTGGCCGTCGACGTCGTGTCCCATGAAGCCCTCCCTCGTTGGTGACAATATCGTCACCTATGACAGCACTGTCAGTCAAGATTATTGACAAATTCGTCAGCGGTGAGGAAGAGTCAGGGCGTCGACCAGCGGCAGACAGAAGTAGGGAACATGACAGAGACCCCGAATCGGCTCGAGCGGCGCAAAGCGCGCACGCGCGGCGCGCTGATCGCAGCGGCGCAAGGATTCATCGCCCGCGGCGAACTGAACGCTCCGATCGCGGAGATCACCCAGGCCGCCGACGTCGGGATGGGGTCCTTCTACAACCACTTCGTCAGCCGTGAGCAGCTGTTCCAGGCCGCGGTCGACGGTGCCCTGGAACTGCTGGGCAACTATCTCGATTCGTTGACCGACAGCTCGGCCGACCCGGCGGAAGCCTTCACCCGGTCCTTCCGAATCGCAGGTCGTCTGTTCCGGTTGCAGCCGGAACTGAGCCGCGTACTCATCCACTCCGGCCCCGAATTGATCACCTCGCAACACGGTCTCGGTCCGCGGGCGGCCAGAGACATCCAGGCCGGAGACGCCGCAGGCTACTTTCGTGTACCGGACCTCCAGCTGTCTCTGGCGCTGGTGGCGGGCGCGCTGATCGGCCTCGGGCAGTTGTTGCTCGAGCAACCCGATCGAGACGACATCGAGGCGGTCGACCGCATGGCCTACGGCGTTCTGCTCGCCCTCGGTGTACCCGACTCCGATGCCCGGGACCTGTGCGCACGATCGCTACCACCCATGAGCGACGTACCTGCCGTGATCAGGGAGGGCCGGTAGCAAACCCGCCCACGCCGGCAAGCCTCAGTGCGCGTGCGCCTTCTCCAGGTCCCGGATGATCTCGGCTATCGCGCGGTCCTTCGCAAGTCTGCGTTCCAGAATCGGGTTGAGAACCCCGCGGAACCAGAAGTACGGCGTCCACGTGGCCGGCGCGATGATGCGGGCCCGACGCGTGCGGACCGAATGCACGAGTAACTCCGCGGCGCGCTGCGAGGGCAGTCGCCGATTCAGCGGCCACGGCAGAAATCCGCCGATCCGCCGGCCCATCGGATCGCTGTCGAGGGTGTTGCGGGCCAGATCGGTATCCACCACACCGAAGTACGCCAGACCCGCTGTTGCGCCCACGGCCGCGAGTTCGATTCGCAGCGCGCGGCCGAGCTGTTCGACCGCCGCTTTGCTCACCATGTACGCAGACCCGCCCATGCCGGGAGTGAAAGCGGCACAGGACGATACGAGCAGCATGTGGCCACCGCTCGCGACGATCTCGTCGGCCGCAGCGCGCACGATGTTGAGCACACCACCGAAGTTCACGGCCATCACCGAGTCGAAAACCGCGCGGTCGACGGTCCTGATGGTGGCGGGCGGGGGTGTGATGCCGGCGTTGGCGATCACGATGTCGAGACCGCCGAATTCGCTCACCGTCGCGGCCACGCAGTCCGCCATCGCATCGGAATCGGTGACGTCGCCGGTGAGCAGCAGGATCCGCTCGGATCGCGCAGCATCCGGTGGAAAGTCTTGATCGACCACAGCCACGGAGGCTCCCGCGGAAACCAATTCGGCGACCGTCGCGGCTCCGATTCCACGCGCTCCACCGGTCACCAACGCCACTTTCCCGGTTAGGTCGATTCGGTTCTTCATGCGAGGTCCTTCGTCGTCACGAGCTCGGTATCGGCCGGGGAATCCACACTGCGCCAGTGGTAGTGGCCGAGATCGATCGTGGACATACGCTGGGTGAAGTTGCGCACCGAACCGGGCCAGTACGTCACGTTTCGACCCGACGGGCTCAGGTAGTAGCTGCTGCACCCGCCGGAGTTCCATACCGATCCCGCGAGCGTGCGGTCGGTGTGTTCGACGAACGTCGACTGCGCGCGCATGCTCACTTCGAGCGCCGTGATCGCGTTGGAGTCCATGGCGCGCAACGCCGCGAGGATGTAGTTCACCTGAGCCTCGATGGTGACCACCTGCGAGGTGTACACCACCGAGTTGGGGCCGAGCAGCATGAAGAAGTTCGGGAAGCCGTGCACCGTGGTACCCCGGTACGACGACATCTCGCCGTCGGGCCATCTGTCCGCCAACGACTTTCCGTCGCGGCCGACGATGCGCCGGAAACCGGTGTGGCCGGACACGGTGAATCCCGTCCCGAGGACGATCGCGTCCACCTCGTGCACGGTCCCGTCGGTGGTGACGATGCCCTCGGGCACGATCCGAGCGATGCCGGTGGTCTCGACGGTGACGTTCTCTCGGCACAGTGCGGGATAGAACTTGTTCGAGAAGGTAGGCCGCTTGCAGCCGAATTCGTAGCCGGGCGTCAGCTTCTCGCGAAGAACAGGATTCTTGACCTGACGACGCAGGTGGGCACGCCCCATGGCCGTGAGCGGTGCCAGCAACGAGCGATGGCCGATGAGTCCGGGGACCAACGCTTCCTGGAACAGATCGAACAGCCGGCGCATGGCCCGCTGCGCCCGGGGGTACCTCCTGAGCACGGACCTGCCGGATTCGGAGATCGGCCGGTCGGGGTGCGGAAGAATCCATGTCGGTGTCCGCTGGAACAGTGTCAGGTGTGCGGCCTCGGGGGCCAGACGCGGAACGAATTGCACCGCAGACGCTCCGGTGCCGATGACGGCGATGCGTCGACCCTCGGCGGAGTGCTCGTGGTCCCACTTCGCCGAATGGAACACACTGCCCGAGAACGATTCCAGGCCGTCGATCTCGGGCGTGGCCGGCTCGCTGAACGGCCCGAGGGCTCCGATGAGGATGCGCGCCGACCACGTTCCTGAACTCGTCCGCACCACCCACCGGGCCAGCTCGTCGTTCCAGGTTGCGTCCAGTACCTCGTGACCGAAGCGGATACGATCCCGGATCCCGAACTTGTCGGTGCAGTCGTTGAGGTACTTCTCGATCTCGGGCTGCAGCGGGTACAACCGCGTCCAGTCCGGGTTGGGCGCGAACGAGAATGAGTACAGCGCGGACGGGATGTCGCACTGCGCACCGGGATAGGTGTTCACGTGCCACGTTCCGCCGACGGCGGTGTCGCGCTCGAAGATCAGAAAGTCACCGCGTCCTTCCTGCTCGAGTCGGATTGCGGCACCGAGGCCGCCGAATCCCGCGCCGATGATCGCGACGTCGATGTGCGGCATCGCCGTGCCGGATTGTGTTGCAGTCATGAGAGTTCGAGCTCCTTCTACAGATCGAGGACGAGAACTTCGCCGTCGACGGCACCGCGCGAGACGCACAGGGTGAGCGAGTTCTCGCGTTCGGAGGCGTCGAGAACGCGGTCGCGGTGATCGACGCGTCCGCCGAGGAAACCGACCACGCATGCTCCGCAGAAGCCCTGGCGGCAGGAATAGGGCTGGTCCGGCCTCGATCGACGGAGGGCGTCGAGAGCGGTCTCCTGGGCACCGACCTCGACGGTCTCGCCGGAACGGTCGAGCTGCAACACGAACGGTGTGCCGTCGACCACCGGTGCGGGCGCGAACAATTCGGTGTGGAATTCACGGACGGCGGTACTCGAGAGCGCCTCGGTACGAAGCCTGCTCGACAGTGCCGCAGGCCCGCAGACGTACATCGCGGAGTTGCCCATTCCGAGATCGATGATGTCCGCCGGAATCGGAAGTCCGTCGACATCGTCGGTCTTGACGATCACATGACCACGTGAGGTCAGGGCCAACTGCTGCACCACGGCAACGAACGGCAGACTCGCCCGAGAGCGACCGTGGTAGTACAGCGTCCACCGTGCCCCGTCCGCGGCGGCACGTTCGATCATCGCCCGGATGGGGGTGATGCCGATTCCGGCGGCCACGAAGAGGTAGTGCTCGGCCTGGGCCATCGGAAAGGCGTTGCGGGGTCCGCGAACTCGGAGGACATCGCCTCGGGTGAGGGTGTGGATCTCGGTGGACGCCGTGCCGCCGGGGATCTTGCGGACACTGATGCGGTAGCGATCACCTGCGCCGGGGCGGCCGGCGAGCGAGTACTGCCGCACCGAACCGGACGGGGTGGTGACGTCGATGTGCGCGCCGGGCAACCAGTTCGGAAGCGGTGCACCGTCTCTGCGGGACAACACCAGTGAGCGAACGTCCTCGGCCTCGTCGATCGTCTCGTCGACGACGGTCTCGAACTCGTATCCGACGCTTCGCCGGGGCCGCGCCGGGGACAGGGCCGTGACGATCGAAAAATCGGTGACGAGCTTGGCGTAGAGGCGGGAGGCGGCACCGACGGCCCGCAGTCCGATGCCGGGCGCGGTCACGTCGATCTCGCCCAGATGGCTGTGTACCGGAGGCGTCGTGGTCGTCACTGCTGGGCCGCCAGCGCTGCCGGGGAGATCGCCAGATACTGCACGGCCTTGTCGATGTTGCCCATGTGCGAGGGGTGGAAGCCCGGGCGGATGTAGAGGGCGAGCTGTACGAACAGGAACGACAGGCCCGGTATCAAGTGCTTGCGTGACGCGCGTGCGAAGGCGATCGGCCAGGGGGCCCGCATTCGGCGTCTGCCGGTGCGCGGCGTCGCAACCGAGTTCTTGTACAGGTACGCGGCGGTGCTGAACCACAGCACGGCCAATCCGGCACTGGCGACGACTGCCGTTCTGGCACGACGGAATCCGCCACCGTCGACGTACTGGAACGCGTCGAATGCGACGTTGCGATGCTCGAGCTCTTCCGCACCGTGCCAGCGCAGCAGGTCCAGCATCGTGGGGTCGACGCCGATGCGGTCGAATTCGGTGTTGTCGAGCAGCCATTCGCCCACCACGGCAGTGAAGTGCTCTGCCGCTGCGTAGATTCCGAGGCGTTCGTTCAACCAAACTTTGCCTGCGCGGCCGGTGAGGCCGTGGTCGCCGAACACCACACCGACGGCGAAGCGAATGCGCTGCAGAATCGGTTCGATGTCCACTCCGTGTGCAACGAGGTAGATGCGGAAGCTCTCGTGGGAGGACGCGTGCGTTGCTTCCTGGCCGACGAATCCCACGACTTCCTCGTGCAGCCTGCGGTCGTCGATGAACGGAAGTGCGCGGGCGAAGACGTCCGCCATCGCGCGTTCGCCCTCGGGCAGGACCAGGTGCATCACGTTCCAGAAGTGGGTGGCGTACCACTCGTGGGGGATGTACTGGAGTGGAACGCCGGACCAGTCGAATGTCACTGCGCGCGCGACGATCGCATAGGACTCGTCCGTGTACTGCTCGTTCGCGTCGACCGCCTTGTTCCGAGACATTCCGAACTCCGTTTCTCCACGATGATCACCTGATGCTACATAGCAACATACTGTGTTGCAATGTTGCATTCGTCGGGTGTTGGACGGCCGATAGGATCGAACGATGCAGCCAGATGGTGACGACGGGCCGATCCTCGATGCCGCCCTGGAACTGTTCGGTGAGGTGGGAATTCCTCGGACCACCATCGGCGACGTCGCCAAGCGCGCCAGGATCAACCGGGTTACCGTCTATCGCCGGATCGGGTCCAAGGATGACCTGGTGCGGGCCGTCATGGCGCGGGAGTCGTCGCGATTGTTGGTAGCGGTGGCGGCTGCGGCTGCGGAACAGACGTCACGCGCGGATCGGGCCGCCCACGGGTTCGCGACCACGATCGACTCGGTGCGCACCAATCCGGTGTTGATCAAGATGTTCGATTCCGAGAGTTCGTTGGTGCTCGAGCAATTGACCACGAACGCATCGGCATTGCTCGTGTCCGCGATCAACGCTGCCGCGCACATTGCCAGGGGTGAACTGGAATCCGACACCTTCGCCGTGCCCGATGCTCCGGAAATCGTTGTGCGCGTCGTGCATTCGATCTTGCTGACTCCGTCGGCCGCCGCCCCGCTCGATACGTACGACGATCTGCTCGCGTTCGCGCACCGCAGCATCGTGCCGCTTCTCGTCGGAACCACCTGACGCGTTCCTCCTCGAATTCAGGCCCGCGGCACGTACGAGTCGAGTACGCGGAGCAGAGCGTCCTTCAGCTCGGCCCGATTGCCACCCGGTGTCGGCCTGGCGATCTCGTGCAGGGTGTAGCCGTCGATCAGGGCCAGGAAGTGCCGAGCCGGTAGATGCGGTTCCTCGATGCCGAATGCTCCCAGCGCGGCCTCGGCCGCCTCCTCGATCATCCGCATGATCCGGTGCACCGAATCCGCGAGCTCCGGTCGTCTACGCACGGCGAGGTACGCCTCGAACTGCACGAGGGAGTCGTCGTCCTGCGGAGAGGACAGCAGTGAGACGAGGTCCATGATCGCGTCGGCGAGATCGTCGCGAGTGAGTCCACCGGATTGCGCGACGTCCAGTAACGCGGTGACCTTGGTCGTCACGTTCTCGGCGATTCGAGTGATCGCGGCATCGATGAGTTCGCCGACCGAGCCGAAGAAATAGCTGGTCGTCGACGGCGGGAAGCCGGCCGCGTCGGCGACGGACCGAAACGAGACGCGTTCGAGTCCGCGTGTTCCGATCACACCGATGGCGGCGTCGACCAGGGCGTCGCGACGCTCCTGGCCACGCGCGTATCGAGTCTTCCGGCGCTCTTCGGTCATGGCTACAACGTAGCCGGGGTGTTGTCGCTGAGCTCCATCGCAGTGCTCTCCAGCAGGCACTTCTCGCCAATCCTGGCCTAGTGGCCAATATTGAGTTACTGTCGCCGCTACATCGAACAGCCCGGAAAGGAGCACCGATGAACGAGATCTCGGAAGCCTCGCGTGTGGACGTGGTGGTCGTCGGCGCAGGACTCGCGGGTCTGACTGCCGCCAGGGAACTGACGGCCGCAGGGTTGACCGTCCAGGTTCTCGAGGCCAGAGACCGGGTGGGCGGACGGACGGTCAACCACGCACTCGGGGAGAACGCGGTGGTGGAGACCGGCGGACAGTTCGTCGGTCCGACGCAGGACCGCATACTCCGCCTGGCCGCGTCCGTGGGCGTCGGGACGTTTCCCGCATACGACATCGGATCGAGCGTCTACGTCAAGAACGGACGCGCCCGACGCTTCGACGGCGGAGTGCCGCCGGATCTGGCGGCGCTACCCGACGTCGGGATGCTGGTGGCGCGAATCGATCGGGCTGCCGGGCAGATCCCCGTGGGTAGACCGTGGTCGGCACCGCGTGCATCCGAGTGGGACACGCAGACTCTGGCCACCTGGGCCCGAAAACACTCGGCCACCGACGGCGGTGTGGAACTGCTCGACATCCTGCTCGGTTCGGTGTTCGGCGGCACATCCGCCGATGTGTCGGCGCTCTTCGGCCTGGCGTACGTGGCCGGGGCAGGCAACGAGTACACCCCCGGCACCGTCGACCGCTTGATGAGTGTCGCCGGGGGAGCGCAGCAGTGGCGATTTCTCGGTGGCTCACAGGCGATCTGCATCGAAATGGCGTCGCGACTCGGTGATTCGGTCCGCCTCGATACTCCCGTGCGCCGCGTGGAGCAGTATCCGGATCGCGTGGTGGTGCACAGCGATACCGAGTCGTGGGTGGCCCGATCGGTCGTCGTCGCGATTCCGCCTGTTCTGGCCACCCGAATCGACTGGAGCCCTTCGCTTCCCGCGGCGCAGGAAGCACTGTTCCAGCGGATGAACTTCGGCGGACTGGCCAAGTGCGAGGCCGTGTATTCAGAACCGTTCTGGCGTGCGAGCGGACTCTCCGGCCAGGCGCTCTTTCGCGACAGCGACGTACCGGTGTCCTCGATGTTCGACAACTCGCCTCCCGACGGAAGCCACGGAGTACTGATGGGATTCGTCGGCACCTGGGGCGCGCGCCATCGAGGTGGCCGAAACTGGTCCGAGGGCAACGAATCCGACCGCCGCGGTGAGGTGCTGCGTGCTTTTGCCTCGGTGGTGGGTCCGCGCGCACTGGAACCGACGGAGTGGATCGAACTGGACTGGACCGACGAACAGTGGACCCGCGGTGGGCCGACCGCGGTGTTGACCCCCGGAGTGTTGACCGGGCTCGGACGGTGGCGCGATGTTCCGTTCGGCCGAGTGCGATGGGCCGGTGCCGAGCACTCCGACTACTGGAACGGATACATGGACGGTGCCGTGCGATCGGGTGAAAAGGCCGCAGCAGACATACTTTCGACCGAAGGAGAACTCTCGTGGAACAACGCTTCGTAGTCTCGGCTCATCGCACACTCTCGGTGAGCCCCGAGGAGGTCTGGGCACTGACCGGTGATACCAGCCGCTATGCGGAATGGGTGTCCGACGTCCGTGCCGTCACCGCTCATCACGGCACCGCACGCACAGGTGGCGTCTACACCGAGAAAGTGGCGGCACTCGGCCGCTTCACCACCAACGCCACGTGGACCGTCCGGCATCTGGAACCGAACCGACTGCGAGTCGATTCGGGGCAGGGATTCGCGCCGCTCACCAACGTGGCCAACGTCTTTCGTTTCGCGCCGCTGGGCGGCGGAGCCTCGACCGCGATGACCTTCGAATTCTGGTTCGACGTCTCCCCCCGCTGGCTGGGACGGATTGTGCGACCCATAGCCACCGCCGGGATGTCCGCACGATTCGACATTTCGATGTGCAACCTGGAGGCGCTGATCCTCTCCGAGCGAGCCGCGACGATCCGATGAGGGAACCGGCGGAAGTCCTCACCCTCGGGGTGCACATACTCGACACCCTGGTACGGCCGGTGACCGAGATTCCGCACGGTCAGACGGCGGTCCTGGCGGAGCAGATCGCGATGTCCGCCGCGGGGACCGCCGCGGGAACGGCGCTGGTGCTGTCCCGGCTGGGTGCCGCGGTGCACACCGCGGGAGTCGTCGGCGCTGATTCGGCAGGCACGTTTCTACTGCAGCTCCTCGTCGACGAGGGCATCGACGTCTCGCTCGTCCATCGGATGGAGGGAGTGCAGACCTCGGCGTCGGTGTTGCCGATCAGGCCGGACGGATCACGGCCGGCTCTGCACGTCATCGGAGCCAATGGCTATCTGGCCCGGCATGTTCCGTGGAACATGTTCCACAACGTCGACTTCCTGCATCTGGGCGGACCCGAGTTCTTCGGACCGGACACCGCGCGCGATATCGCGCGTCGCGCCCACGAGGACGGCGTCGTCGTCACCGTCGACAGCCTGGCACCGTCGGTTCCGGAAGGACTCGGTGCGTTCGCCGCCGCGCTGCCCCACGTGGATTATCTGCTGCCCAACGACGAGCAGGTCCTCGGCTGGACCGGCTGCGCGACTGTCGAAGACGGGTGTCGTCGACTGCTCGAGCTCGGAGCGTCCTGTGTGGTGGCCACCGCGGGGGCCTCGCCCACTCTCGTCGTCACGAACAACTCGGCCATCGAGGTTCCCGCGTATGCCGTGGAGGTGGTGGACACCAGCGGATGCGGAGATGCGTTCTCGGCCGGGTTCGTTCGGGGCCTGTCCCTGAGCATGAATGCCGTGGAGGCTGCCGAACTGGGCAATGCGACCGCCGCGCAAGTGGCGCAGGGCCTCGGAACCGACTTCGGCACCTACGACCTCGAATTCGTTCGGAAGTTCGCACGTACCTGCAGGACCATCTGATGCCGGCCGACGTCGACGAGATTCGGCAGTCCGTCGCAACGACCGCCCGGCACCTGGGCCGACGGGGCCTGGTTCTCGGTACCGCAGGCAATGTCAGTGCACGCACGGGTGATGTGGTGGCGGTGACGGCGACCGGGCTGGTGTTGGCGGACGCGACGATCGAGGACGTCACGATTGTCGGTATGGACGCCGTCGTGCACGCCGGTGCATGGGAACCGACCTCGGAACTGGGCTTGCACCTCGGAATCTACGAGGCGACCGACGCGCGGGCTGTGGTGCATGCGCACTCTTCTGCGGCCGTTGCTCTTTCGCTTGTAGCGGACGAACTGCCGCCCGTGCACTACGCACAACTCGCCCTGGGTGGGACCGTCCCGGTGGTGCCGTTCGCGCCGTTCGGTACCACCGAGCTCGCCGACGCGGTGGTGGCGGCGATGCGTTCGAGGTCAGCGGTCATCATGGCCCACCACGGCTCGGTGGCCACCGGTCGCGATCTCGGGGCCGCGCTGGCGAACATCGAACTGCTCGAATGGCTCTGCGGGGTCTATCTTTCCGCTGCCGCAGTGGCGACGCCGCGCACCATGACCGAAGTGCAGCTGGCCGCGACCCTCGACGAGGTGGTCCGCCGTGCCTACGGAACCGCGGCACCCGTGCGCGGGGACTGATCGATGACCACCCGGGTACGCCCGCTCTGGATTGCCGTGTTCTCCGTGGCGTGGCTGGGCTACTGGATGGCCAATCTGGTTCCACTGCAGCTGCTTCTGCCCGAGCGATTGCAGGAGATCGATCCGCAATCGAAGGTGTTCGACTTCGCGGTGATCAACGCGGTCTCTGCCGTGGTGCTCCTGATCGGTCTACCCGTGTGCGGGTCGCTGTGCGATCGAACTCGCAGCAGGTTGGGGCGACGGCGCGTCTGGTTCGGCGGCGGTGTCCTGTTCTTCGCCGGTGGGTTGGTGGTCACCGGGCTGCAGAGTACCGTCCTCGGAATCGGGACGGCGTGGTCGGTGGCAATGCTCGGATTGAGTGCTGCCACAGCGGGGTTGACGGCCGTGGTGGCCGATCGCGTGCCGGACGAGCAGCGCGGAACGGTGTCGAGTGCGATCTATGCACCGCAGGCACTGGGCGTGGTGGCGGGCCTGGCGCTGGTGTCCACGCTTGCTCTGTCGGTCTTGGGCGGCTACCTCGCCGTGGCGCTCGCCCTGGTGATCTGCTCGGTGCCGTTTCTGCTGACGTATCGCGAAACCGGTGCACCGACAGCGCTGTTGAGCCTGCGCAGCATCGTTGCCTCACTTCTCGATTCGTTGCGTCACCGCGACTTCGCGTGGGCCTTCGGGGGTCGAATCCTGGTCAACGTGGCCAACTCGCTCGGCACCTGCTACCTGCTGTTCTTCCTCACCGATGGTCTTCGAGTCGCCGATCCGACGGGATCGCTGCTCGAGGTGACCGTCGTCTACCTGATCGCCTGTGTGGTGTGCACGTTCACCTTCGGGCCGTTGTCGGACCGGATGCGTCGCCGAAAGATCTTCGTAGCGGTCGCGGCATCGATGCAGGCCCTCGCAGGCTTCGTCCTGGCGATCCATCCCACGATGGACGCGACGTTCGTCTCGGCGGCGTTGCTGGGCGGCGGATTCGGTGCGTACATGGCCGTCGATCAGGCACTGGTGACCGGGGTCCTTCCGTCCGCCGACAGTCGGTCGACCGATCTCGGCGTGATGAACATCGGGGCGATCGTTCCACCTGCCCTGGCACCGCTGCTCGCCAGTGTGTTCCTCTCCACCGTCGGTGGATACCCGGCACTGTTCACGGCGGTCGGGGTACTGGCGGCACTCGGGGCAGCGGTGACCTGGCAGGTGAAATCGGTGCGCTGATCTCTCAGCGGCGGTGACGCAGCCCCAGCACACGGTCGATCAGCGGCATGACCCACCGTCGGCGTCGCAGCGTCACCAGCTCGAATCCGGGAATGTCGAACAGCTTCGTGACGCGGCTGTGTGTGCGGCAGAACTCTGCGAACCCTTCGTCGCCGTGTACCCGGCCGAAGCCGCTGGCACCGACGCCGCCCATCGGAACCGATCCCATCCCGGCGAACGCGATCACCGAGTTGACGGTGACCTGACCGCACACCAGCTGCGCCGCAATCTCTTTGCCGTGCGAGCGGGAGAACACCGATGCGCCGAGGGCGTACCGATGATCGTTGCTCAGCTCGATCGCCTCCTCGATGCTGTCGACCTCACGGACGGTGACCGTGGGGCCGAACGTTTCCTCGCGAACGACCGAGCAGTTCTCGGGCGTGTCCACCAACACGGTGGGTCCGACGAATCGCTCGCCGATCGACGACAGTCCGCCGATCAGCGCTCGTCCACCGGCCGCCTCGGCGTCGGCGAGGTGACGCCGGACGATGTCGATCTGGCTGGGCATCGTCATCGGTCCGTAGGTGGCCGACGCATCGCCACCGGGCGCGATGGCACGGGCATGCTGCACGAGGGCCCCGGTGAATTGTGCTGCGACACTCCGCTCGACGTAGACCCGCTCCACTCCGACGCACGTCTGGCCGCCGTTGCTGAATGCACCCCAGGCCACCGCCTCGGCAGCCGCTGCGATATCGGCGTCGGCTGCAACGATCACCGGATCCTTACCGCCGCATTCGAGAACCACCGGGGTGAGCGTCTCGGCGCACGTGGCCATGATCTTCGATCCGGTTCTCGTCGAGCCCGTGAACGCGATCTTGTCCACACCCGAGCGACACAGTGCGGCACCGGTGTCACCGTATCCGGTCACCAGAGACAGAATGCCCAGCGGAAGAGCAGGATTGGCCTCGTGGAAGGCGCGGACGTAGCGAGCCGCCACCGCGGGGGTGTACTCGCTGGGCTTGAACACCACGCAGTTGCCTGCGGCCAGAGCCGAACCGATCGCACTGTTCGGCGCATAGAGCGGGTAGTTCCACGGGCCGATGACGCCCACGACGCCGAGAGCGACCTTGTCCACGTGTGCGGAGTAGTTCGCCAGCAGCACGCCGGGGTTCACCCTGCGCGATCGCATGAGCCGCGGTGCCTGCTTCTCTGCCCACGCGATGTGTTCGAGGGTCAGGACGATCTCGAGCAGTGCATCGTCGGCCGGTTTGCCGTTCTCGCGGTGGATCAGATCGATCAATTCGGCGCGGTGACTCCAGATCTCGTGTCGCCAGGCCCGCAGGTGCCGGGCGCGAGTGCGCGGCGGTAGTGCCGCCCAGGTGCGCTGCGCCCTCCGCGCGAGGCCGACCGTTCGCGCGACGGACTCCGCCGAATCGACGGTGAACGAGGCGATCGGGCTGTCGTCGATGGGCGAGATCGAATCGAAGGTGGCTCGCGTACGGACCTGGCTGGTCACAGGGAAGCTCCGAGCGCATCCTTCGCAACGTGGGCGTCCCGCAGTTCGCGCTTGAGGATCTTGCCTGCGCCGCTCATGGGCAGTGCCGTGACGAACTCGATGGTGCGCGGGGTCTTGTATCCGGCAACGAGAGTGCGGGTGTGATCGCGGAGCTCCTCGACATCAGGCGAGAACCCCTCGGCCAGCACGACACAGGCGTGAACGCGTTCGCCCCACTCGCCGTCGGGAACACCGATCACGGCGCACGCCAGCACCGAGGGGTGCAGGCTCAGTGCGCTCTCGACCTCGGCGCTGTAGACGTTCTCGCCGCCGGTGATGATCATGTCCTTGAGTCGATCGACGACGAACAGGAATCCGTCGGCGTCGAGGTAGCCGACATCTCCGGTGTGCATCCACCCGTCGCGAACGGCCGCGGCGGTTTCGTCCGGCTTGTTCCAGTAGCCCAGCATCACGTGTCCACCGCGAACGCAGATCTCGCCGACGGACCCGGTGGCCAACTGCTCGTCGTCCGGACCGAGAATCTGGATCTCCGAGTGCGGGGCCGCGCGACCGGCCGAGCCGATGCGTTCTCCCACATGGTGTTCCGGCCAGAGCAGCGACGCGACCGGTGCGAGCTCGGTCATGCCGTAGGCCTGAGTGAGGCGGGCCTGCGGGAGCCGGGCGAGGGTCCGCTCGAGGACGCCCGCGGAGATCGGGGATCCTCCGTACAACACGCGGCTGAGCGAGGAGGTATCGAATTCGCTCAGCGTGGGGTGGTCGACGAGAAGCTGAATCATGGTGGGTACCAGCAGCACATCGGTGACCGAATGCGTCGCGATGGCACCGAGCACGGCAGTCGGCTCGAAGAACGGAACCATGACGTGGGTGCCGCCGAGCATGACCTGACCCACCCATGCGGCCAGATCGGCGAGGTGGAACATCGGCGCGGCATGGAGCAGGATCGACGCGTCGTCGAGCAGCTGTCCGGTCGCCACCGTTCCGAGGCCCGAGGTGACGAGGTTCGCGTGCGAGAGCATGACGCCCTTGGGGAAGCCGGTGGTGCCACCGGTGTAGAACAGGCCGGCGAGGGCGTCGCCGCTGCGGCGCGCGTCGGGAACGGGATCGTGGGACGAGATGAGGTCCTCGTACGAGACCATGCCCTCGGGGGTGGCCCCGTCCCCGCAGTAGACGATGGTCTGCAGGCCGGCGCATGCGGGGCGCAGTGCCGGGACCATGGCACCGAAGGTGTCGTCGACCAGCAGGACCTTGGTGTCGGAATCGTTGAGTGCGTACGCGACCTCCACGGGCGACCACCGGATGTTCACGGGGTTGAGCACGGCGTCGGCCCACGGCACCGCGAGCAGGTACTCCGAGTACCGGTCGCTGTTGAATGCCAGCACCGCAACTCGATCGCCGGCCTCGACGCCGATGGAGTGCAGGCCCGCAGCCAGTCTTGCCACTCTGTCGAGTTGCTCGGCGAAGGTACGAACGCGATCACCGAACACCGTTGCTGCCCGGTTCGGTGTGGTCGACGCGGAGCGGTGAAGGCCCTGAGTGAGATACATGGCGAGTCCCTTGTGCGAGTGGGGGCGAGGGTGCCCGAGGTGAGTACCGCCACAGTTCCACCTTGTTGGCACAGTGTCAATAGTAGATACGGGCGGTTACCACTCGCAAGGACCGCCGAAATGGATTGTCCGGCTAACGGTCTCGGGCGTCGTCCAGGGAGCGAGCCGTGCCGAGCACGGTGACGAGCACATCGGTCAACAGAATCTCGACCTGCTCGCGCGTCAGTGTGCCGCGCACCAACCATTCGCGGCCCGCGGCCTTGACCATGCCGCCGAACGCGCGCACGGCCGAGGTCGCGATTCGACGGTCACCGCCCCTGCCCTCGAATGCTGTTGCGTCCAAGACGCGTTCGGCGGCCAGGTCATCGGCCTCGTCCAGAATCTGGGCAACCTGCTCGTCGACACCCGATCCGCTCGCCACCGACACCCAGGCCGTACCGTGCGTCTCGATGACGCCGACCAACCAGTGGACGCTGCCCCGGGCCCGGTCCTCGAGCGAGCCCGTCGGCAGGTGCACGTCCTCGATCGGCGGCACGGTGACCAGGAAGCGAACGCACTCGAGGTACAGGTCGCGTTTGCTTCCGATGTAGTGGTGGATGAGCCCGCGTGCGACGCCGGCCGAGGCAGCGACGTCCGACATCGAGACCTCGGCATAAGGCTTGTCGCCGAACAGGCGAACAGCCGCGGCCAGAATCTGCGTCCGTCGCTCGTCCGGTTCCAGTCGATTCCACTTGGGTGTACTTGCAGCCGGCATGGTTGTCATGATTGCACCGAACCGACGTCGCGAGGCGTCAGAGGTACCGCTCGGTGCGGGAGCGCAGTGATGTCGGCACGACGAACCGGTCGCCGTACCGTGCCTGCAGGTGGTCGGCCCGCTCGACGAATCCCCGAATGCCGCCGTCGAACTGATTGACGAACTGCAGCACGCCACCGGTCCACGCGGGGTAGCCTATGCCGAGGATGGAGCCGATGTTCGCATCGGCGACGGTCCGCAGGACACCCTCGTCCAGGCATGCGATCGAGTCGAGCGACTGCGCAACCAGCATGCGATCCATCATGTCCTCGAACGGAATTCCGTGATCGGGACGGTGATAGTGATCCACCAGGCCCGGCCACAATCCTGCCTTGGTGCCGTCCTCGGTGTACTCGTAGAAGCCGCGTCCGGCCTTGCGTCCGGGGCGATCGAATTCGTCGACCATGCGATCGACCAGGGCATAGGACTTCGAGACGATCCACGGTCGACCGTCGGCGCGCGCGGCCTGCGCCATGCCCTCGCGGATGTGCCGAGACAGGGGCAACGAAATCTCGTCCATCAGAGCCAGCGCTCCGGACGGGTAGCCGGCCTGGAGGGCGGCCTGCTCGACGGTGGCCGGGTGCACGCCCTCGGCGATCAACGAGATCGCCTCGTCCATGAACCGGCCGATGACGCGGGTGGTGAAGAAGCCGTGACTGTCTCCGACGACGATCGGAGTCTTACCGATCAGCCGAACGAAGTCGAACGCGCGGGCCAGCGCGGAGTCACTGGTGTGTTCTCCCACAACGATTTCCACCAACGGCATCTTGTCCACCGGGGAGAAGAAATGTGTGCCGATGAAGTCCTCGGTGCGCGAGACTCCCGTCGACAGTTCGGTGATGGGCAGCGTCGAGGTGTTCGAGCACAGCAGTGCGTCGGCGGTCAGATACTTGTCGACCGCCTCGAACGCACCCTGCTTGACGGCGGGATCCTCGAACACGGCCTCGACGACCAGATCGCAACCCTCGGCATCGGCCGCGTCGGAACTGGGTGTGATGAGCGCGAGCACCGCGTCGGCGTCGGCCTGGGTCTTGCGTCCCTTCGCGACGGCCTTGCCGAGAATCGAACGCGCGTAATCCTTGCCGCGCTCGGCGGATTCGATCGAGACATCGCGAAGCACGACGGGAACCCCGGCCGAGGCGACGACGTAGGCGATGGCAGCACCCATCATTCCGGCACCGATCACCAGGACCTTCTCGGGTACTCGGTGCGGTTCGGCGCTCGGGCGCGAGCCGCCCTTGTCGATGGATCCCAGATCGAAGAACATCGATTGGATCAGATTGCCCGAGACCGCTCCGCAGGCGAGCGAGGTGCAATGCCGGGTTTCCACCAGCGAGGCCGACTCGAAGTCGAGTACCGACCCTTCCACGGCCGCAGCAACCACCGCGATCGGAGCGGGCATGGGTGCGCCCTTGACCTGCTTGCGTACCGTTGCAGCGAAAGCGGGCAGCTGCGCAGCCAATGCGGGTGAGGCTGCGGTGCCGCCGGGAATCGTGAATCCTTTCTTGTCCCAGGGCTGTGACGCGTCGGGATTGGCGAGAATCCAGGCACGTGCACGTGCCATCATCTGCTCGTCGGTGTCGACGACCTCGTCGATCAATCCGAGTTCGAGGGCCTGCGTCGGCCGATACCGCTGGCCCTGGCCCACCACCTGTGCCAGAGCCTTGACGATGCCGAACATCCGAACCGTCCGGGTGACGCCGCCGGCCCCGGGGAGCAGCCCGAGAGTGACCTCGGGAAGCCCGAAGCGAGCCCTGCTGTTGTTCAGCGCAATTCGATGATGGCACGCCAGCGCGATCTCGAAGCCGCCGCCGAGTGCGGTGCCGCCGAGCGCAGCCACGACCGGTTTGCCCAGCGTTTCGAGGCGACGAAACTTGTCCTTGGTGAAATCGAGGGCGTCGGCGATCGCCGCGTGGTCGGACGGACCGGCGTCGCGCAGCAATTCCAGATCGCCACCGGAGAAGAACGAATCCTTGCCCGAGGTGACGATGATCCCGTCGAATGCGTCGAGGTTGGTCTCGAGCCAGTCGACCGTCTGCTCGAGCGATTCGCCGAACGCGGCGTTCATCGTGTTGGTGGACTGCGTCGGGTCGTCGATCGTCAGCGCGAGTACGCGGTCGGTGCCGATCTCGCCGGTGATCGTGGGGGTCCGCAAAGCAGCTGTGGTCATCGAGGTCCTCGGGTCGTTGTTCTCTCGCGTGATGGTCACAGGCGCTCGATGATGGTGGCGACGCCCATTCCGGCACCGATGCAGAGCGTGATCAGTGCGTAGCGCTCGCCCCGGCGCTCGAGCTCGTCGAGGGCCATTCCGGTGAGCATCGCGCCCGTTGCGCCCAGTGGGTGGCCCATCGCGATCGCGCCACCGTTGACGTTGATGCGTTCGTGGTCGATGTCCAGTTTCTTCGCGTAATTGAGTACCACCGAAGCGAATGCCTCGTTGACCTCGAACACCGCGATGTCGTCGAGAGTGAGCCCCGCCGCAGCCAGTACCTTGTGCGTGGCCGGAACCGGGCCGGTGAGCATCAGCGTCGGGTCCGATCCGGCGACGACCCCGGCCACGACGCGTCCGCGCGGGGTCAATCCACCTGCGCGCCCGGCTTCTTCGGAGCCGATCAGCACCATCGCGGTACCGTCGACGATGCCGGAGGAGTTCCCGGCGTGGTGGACGTGATCGATGCGCTCGACCTCGGTGTACTTCTGCATCGCGACGGCATCGAACCCGGCGAGCGCACCCATCCGGGCGAACGACGTTGTCAGGGTGGCGAGATCGGCCGTGGTGGTCTCGGGTCGCATGATCTCGTCGTGATCGAGCATCAGCCGGCCGTTCGCGTCGAAGACCGGGATGACCGACTTCTCGAAGTGGCCCATCGACCAGGCGTGTGCCGCGCGCTGCTGGCTGCGCACGGCGAAGGCGTCGACCTCGTCGCGGTCGAACCCCTCGATCGTCGCGATGAGGTCTGCACTGACTCCCTGCGGAACGAAGTAGCTGCCGTAGTTGGTCAGCGGGTCGCACGGCCAGGCGCCGCCGTCCGCCCCGAGCGGGACCCGAGACATCGATTCGACGCCACCGGCGACGATGAGCTGATCCCAACCGGACCGAACACGTTGCGCCGCAGTGTTGACGGCCTCCAGACCCGATCCGCAGAAGCGGTTGAGCTGAACGCCGGCGACACTGTCCGGCAGGCCGGCAACCATCGCGACCGTCCGGGCGATATCGCAGCCCTGGTCGCCGACCGGGGTGACGACACCGAGCACGACGTCGTCGATCAGGGCCGGATCGAGCTGCGAGTGTCGAGAGAGCAACGTGGACAACGTGTTCGCGGCCAGATCGACCGGTTTGACGGTGTACAGCGAACCGGAGCTCTTACCGCGGCCACGTGGGCTGCGAACCGCGTCGTAGAGGAATGCCTCCATGAGGTGCCTTTCTGGGGCAACAAGATTGCCGAGTACTACAGGGAACGAGAGATGAGGTCTTTCATGACTTCGTTGGCACCGGCGTAGATGCGCGCGATGCGGCCGTCGACGAACATGCGAGCGATGGGGTATTCCTCCATGTAGCCGTACCCACCGAAGAGCTGCAGGCAGCGGTCCACCACCTCGAACTGTCGGTCGGTGGTCCAGTACTTGACCATCGCTGCGGTGGTGACGTCGAGGCTGCCCGAGATGTGCTGTGCCATCGCGTCGTCGACGAAGGTGCGCACGACGCGGCCGATCGTTGCGCATTCGGCGAGCTCGAACTTGGTGTTCTGCAGATCGAACAGTGTCTTGCCGAACGCATTGCGCGACTTGGTGTATTCGACTGTCTGCGCAACGGCGGCATCGATCATCGCGGCGGCGGCGATGCCGCAGATCAGTCGTTCCTGGGGGAGTTGCTGCATCAATTGCGCGAAGCCGCGGCCTTCTTCACCCAAGATGTTGCCCGCGGGGATGCGAAGCCCGTCGAAGGTGAGTTCGGCTGTGTCCTGGCCCTTCTGGCCGATCTTGTGCAGCACGCGTCCGCGGTGGAAGCCCTCGGTGTCGTCGGAGACCTCGGCGACGAGCAGTGACAGTCCCCGGGCTCCCGCGGACGGATCGGTCTTGGCGGCGATGATGATCAGATCGCAGTGAGCTCCGTTGGAGATGAACGTCTTTCCGCCGGTCACCACGTAGTCGTCGCCGTCACGCACTGCGCGGGTGGTGATGCCCTGCAGGTCCGAGCCGGTGCCCGGTTCGGTCATGGCGATGGCACCGATCCACTCTCCCGAGCACAGCTTCGGCAGCCACTGCTGCTTCTTCTCCTCGGAGGCGTAGGCCAGGATGTAGTGCGGAACGATGCCGCTGTGCACACCCAGCTGCATGGACGAGTCGCCGGAGCGCACCTGCTCGGAGAACAGCACCGCCTCGTGGCGGAAGTCGCCCCCGCCTCCGCCGTACTGCTCGGGTACCGACATGCCCAGCAGTCCGAGACTGCCTGCGGTGCGGTAGACCTCGCGGCTGGGGCGTCCGGCAGCCGCGAACTCCTCGCGATGGGGCGCGACTTCCTTCTCGAAGAATCCTCGGGCGAGCTGTCGCACGTCGGCGAGCTCGGTGGTGAGGTCGCCGGGGGTGCGGTCTGCGAGTGCAGTCATGGTGGGTCCTTGGCTCGAAGCGCACCTGTGGCTTGTTGGCGCTGTGCCAATTATGATGGCGCGGGGTTGCCGCGGATGTCAACCAGGTAGTGCTCTCCGGGGACTGCTGCCGGAGTTCTAGCTGTCGACCGAACGCAGTAGCGCCACATCCGAGACGAGCCGGATGTGGTCGGCCATGGCCCGTCCTGCCTCGGCCGGATCCTGATTGCGCACGGCCTCGGCGATGCGGCGGTGGTGTTCCAGTGAGGTCTGTGGACGGTTCGACTGCGACAGCGATTCGATGCGGGTCTCGCGAATGAGACCGGCGATTTCCCCCATGAGCCTGGCGAGCAGCGGTGAGTGTGCCGCCTCGGTGATGGCGTGATGGAACAACTCGTCGCCGGAGTCTCCTCGATCGCCGTCGGTGATCTCGGTGGCCATGACGGACAGGGCGTGGTCGATCGCGGCCATTTCACTGTCGCTGCGACGCGTGGCGGCGAGTTCGGCGAGCTTGACCTCGAGTGCCTCGCGGGCCTCGATCACCTCGGGTAGCCGGTCTGCGTGCTCGCGTAGAGCACGAATTGCCATGTCTCCCACGGGCCGTCGTACGAGCACTGCGCCGTCGCCGTGCCGGACCGACAGGATGCCCTGTACTTCGAGGGCGACGAGGGCCTGGCTCAGAGATGCTCGGCTGACCCCGAGGTGTCCGGCCAGTTCGCGCTCGGGCGGAAGTCGATCGCCAGGGTTCATCTCGCGGTCGGCGATGTGCTTGCACAGCTGTTCGACGATGACCTCGTACAGCCGTGGTCGGGTCACGGGGCGAATTTGCTCAGCCACTGTGTCACTCGCTCTCTGTTCCTCTGGACCTCCACCCTAGTCGCCGCCATGCACGTAACGGCGGACACATCGGGGGTTGACAAGTGATCCAATTCACTGGTTGAGTCCCTATTGACTCAGTGGCCAGTCCAATTAGCCACTGGAGATCCTGGGCAACCGCTCGGGTGACACCACAGACGGACCGGAGACCTTCGATGTCGACCGAGTTGATACCCATCCTTGCGCTCGTCGTCATGTTCCTCGCCGCAACCGTGTTCCCCGTGAACATGGGCGCGTTGGGGTTCGTGGCGGCGTTCTTCGTCGGAACACTTGCCGTGGGCATGGGTGCCGACGACATCATTGCCGGCTTCCCGAGCAGTCTCTTCCTCACGCTCGTCGGCATCACCTACCTGTTCGCCATCGCGCAGAACAACGGCACGGTCGACCTGCTGGTCCGCGGAGCCGTTCGACTCGTCGGAGGCCGGGTGGCACTCATCCCCTGGGTGATGTTCGGCATCACCGGTGTCCTGACCTCGATCGGTGCGCTCGGACCGGCCGCGGTGGCCATCGTCGCCCCGATCGCCCTCGGATTCGCCGCGCGTTACAAGATCAACGCCCTGCTCATGGGCATGATGGTCATCCACGGCGCGCAGGCAGGCGGATTCTCGCCCATCAGCATCTACGGTGTCACGGTCAACAACATCGCCGCCAACGCGGGACTCGTCAACAGTCCGCTCACGCTCTTCCTCGGCAGCCTGTTCTTCAACGCCGCAATCGGCGCGCTGCTGTTCATGTTCCTCGGTGGCCGCTCCCTCATCGGACGCAGCGTGCACGACGAGGACGGCACGCGTCCAGACGGTGACACCGGCGGAGTCGGCGGTTCGGGTTCGCGAACGGTCATGCGCGGCTTCGGCGCATCGACGCCTCGTCCGTCCGGTCAGACTGTCACGGTCGAGAACGCACCACCCCTGGCCACCGCGGTCAAGGCCATCACCTTCGATCAGATTCTCACGCTCGTCGGTCTGGCCTCGCTGGCTCTGTTCGCTCTCGTGCTCGACCTCGACGTCGGATTCATCGCGATGACGGTGGCTGTGATCCTCGCTCTCGCATCGCCCAAGGCCCAGAAGGGCGCGATCAACCAGATCAGTTGGTCGACGGTGCTGCTCATCGGTGGCGTGCTCACGTTCGTCGGGGTGCTGCAGGAAGCCGGAACCGTCGAGTACGTCGGCGATTCGGTCGCCAGCATCGGCATCCCACTTCTGGTGGCGCTGCTGCTCTGCTACATCGGTGCCATCGTCTCGGCGTTCGCGTCGTCCACCGCGATCCTCGGCGTCACCATCCCGCTGGCGGTTCCGTTCCTGCTCGCCGGTGAGGTGGGAGCCATCGGAGTCATCGTGGCTCTGTCCATCGCATCGACCATCGTCGACGTCAGTCCGTTCTCGACCAACGGAGCCCTGGTGCTCGCCAATGCCCAGGACATCGACCGCGACGTCTTCTACAAGCAGATCCTCAAGTACAGCGCACTGGTGGTGGTCATCGGCCCGCTGATCGCCTGGGCATTGCTGGTCGTACCCGGCTGGATGTAGCGGTACTGCAGCTCGAAACAGACGCTCGATGATGGCGGCACGTGTGTTCGACGTGCCGCCATCACGCGTCTGAGCTGGGCAAAGACACGTACATCGTTACTTGACATCGCCGTGGTTCGCTGGTCCAATTGAATTGGCTAGTCCACTGGCCCAGTAATCCAATCGGACTTCGGGTCCGGCTCCCACCTCGCTTCGACGTAAGGATCAATTCGATGCCCCTCAACACGACAGGCAGAACCGGACCGCTCGAAGGCACCGTGGTGGTCGATCTGACCCGCGCCCTGGCCGGCCCGCATGCGGCGATGATGCTCGGCGACCTCGGCGCAGACATCATCAAGGTCGAGACCCCGAAGGGCGGCGACGACACCCGTGTCTGGGGTCCCCCCTTCGTCACTCCGCGCGATGCCGAGCGCGAGTCGACGTACTTCCTCTCGGCCAATCGCAACAAGCGGTCCATCGCGCTCGACCTCAAGACCGACGACGGCCGAGAAGCGTTGGAGCACATGATCGAACGGGCAGACGTACTGCTCGAGAACTTCCGTACCGGTGTTCTCGACCGACTCGGCTTCTCGCCCGAGCGGATCGCCGAGATCAACCCGCGCACAGTGGTGCTGTCGATCAGCGGCTTCGGTCACGACGGCCCCGAGGGCGGCCGCTCCGGCTACGACCAGATCGCTCAGGGTGAGGCCGGGCTGATGTCCTTCACCGGCTCGGGTCCCGAGGACGTCCAGCGCGTCGGCGTTCCCATCGCGGACCTGCTGGCCGGAATGTACGGAGCTTTCGGCGTTCTCGCTGCACTGCGTGAACGCGACCGCACCGGCCGCGGCAAGGTCGTCCGTACCTCGCTGCTCGCCAGCGTCGTCGGAGTGCACGCCTTCCAGGGCACCAAGTGGACCGTCGCAGGCGAGGTCGGCGCGGCGCAGGGCAATCACCACCCGTCGATCTGCCCGTACGGATTGTTCCCGACATCGGATGGCGCAGTGCAGATCTCGGTGGGCAGCGAGGGACTGTGGCATCGGTTCTGCGAGGGTTTCGGCATCGACCCCGATCTCGAAGGCATGGCCACCAACCCGCAACGGGTGAACAGTCGCGACGATGTCATCGAACTCGTGTCCAAGATCTTCCGCACGTACGAGACCGAACCGCTGCTGGCCCTTCTCGACGAGATCGGTGTTCCCGCAGGCAAAGTGCGCAACGTCCAGGAAGTCTACGAGTGGGAGCAGACCAAATCCCAGGGCCTGCTGGTGGACGTCGAGCACGCGACGTTGGGCACGGTGACACTGCCGGGACCGCCACTGCGGTTCTTCGAATCCGACGGCACCGAGGTCACCGAAACCAATCACCTGGCACCGCCGGTGCTCGGTGCCGACGACGAACTCGTCCGCGACTGGCTGAAAGAGGCGACACGATGACCAGAATGACCGCCCTCGAACTCCTCGATCTGGTGATCGATTCCGGCAGCTTCGACTCCTGGGACACCCCGACGGCCGACTACGTCATCGACGACGAGTACGCAGGCGAACTCGCCGCGGCACGCGAGAAGACCGGCCTGGACGAGTCCGTGCTCACCGGCTCCGCGACCATCCGCGGCCGCAAGGTGGCCATCCTGCTCGGCGAGTTCGCGTTCCTGGCCGGCTCGATCGGGGTCGCGGCGGGCGAGCGCCTGGTCAACGCCGTACACCGCTCGACCGACGAGCGGCTGCCGCTGCTGGCGCTGCCGACGTCCGGCGGAACCCGAATGCAGGAGGGCACGGTCGCGTTCTTGCAGATGGTCAAGATCACCGCCGCGATCACCGCGCACAAGGCGGCGAACCTGCCGTACATCGTCTATCTGCGGCACCCCACCACCGGCGGAGTGTTCGCGTCCTGGGGATCGCTCGGTCACGTCACCGTCGCCGAGCCCGGTGCTCTCGTCGGATTCCTCGGCCCCCGCGTCTACGAGGCGCTCTACGACGCGAAGTTCCCCACGGGTGTGCAGACGTCGGAGAATCTCCAGGCCCACGGGCTCATCGACGCCATTCGTCCGCCCGAGCAACTCGGCGAGATCGTCGATCGCGCTTTGCGGATCATGACCGACATCCCGTCCTACCGCCCACGCACCGTCGAGGCGCTCGAATGGAAGATCGAGGACGTACCCGCGTGGACGTCCATTCTGGCCTCGCGCAGAGCCGATCGCCCCGGGGTCCGTGAGCTGCTGTTCAGTACCGCAGCAGATGTGCTGCCGCTCAACGGAACCGGTCAGGGTGAATGGGATCCGGGCCTGATTCTTGCCCTCGTCCGGTTCGGCGACATGCCCTGTGTTCTGCTCGGGCAGGACCGACGCGGTCAGACGACGAAAACGCCGCTCGGTCCCGCAGCGCTTCGCGAGGCTCGACGCGGAATGCGTCTGGCCCAGGATCTGAAGCTTCCGCTCGTCACCGTCATCGACACGGCGGGTGCCGCACTGTCGAAGGAGGCGGAGGAAGGTGGCCTGGCCGGCGAGATCGCACGGTGCATCGCGGACATGGTCGACCTCGAAACCCCCACGCTGTCATTGCTGTTGGGGCAGGGAACCGGCGGCGGCGCACTCGCTCTGGTGCCCGCGGACCGCGTTCTCGCCGCCCAGCATGCGTGGCTCTCGCCGCTGCCGCCCGAGGGGGCATCGGCCATCGTGCACCGCGACACCGCCCACGCCGCGGAGATGGCGACGAAGCAGGGAGTGCGCTCGCTCGATCTCTTCCGAGCCGGCGTTGTCGACATCATCATTCCCGAATTGCCCGACGCGGCAGACGAATCGCAGCAGTTCTGCGACCGGGTGGGTGCGGTACTGCACCGGGAGCTCGCCGAACTGATCGCTCAGGACCCGTCGATGCGGATGATCGCCCGAGAGAAGAGATTCAACAGAATCGGCTTCGCGGCCGCCGCGGTGTAATTCCCGCCGAACTCGAAGTTATGGACGGTTTTCGGCTGAAATGTATCCATAACTTCGAGTTCGGCGGGTGGTCGGGGAGGCTATCGTCGTCCGGGTGGCCGGCAATGCGCGGGATCCGGGGGTGTCGGTGGCCTCGCGGCTGCTGGCGCTTCTGGCTGTGTTCGACGAGAAGACCCCTGCGCTGACGCTGTCCGAACTGGCCGACGGCGCAGGCCTGCCCATCGCCACCGCGCATCGGATGGTGCGTGAACTGGTCGACTGGGGCGCGCTCGTTCGCGGCGAGGACGGCCGCTACGTGGTGGGGCGTCGACTGTGGAAGTTGGGATTGCTGGCACCGGATCAAGCCGATCTGCGGGAGATCGCCTCGCCGTTTCTGCACGACATCTACGGTGCGACACTCGCCACGGTGCATCTGGCCATTCGCGACGGCGACGAGGTGCTCTATCTCGACCGGCTTGCCGGACACGCGTCGGTACCTGCGGTCAGCCGGGTCGGAGCGCGTCTGCCCCTGTATGCGACCGGAGTCGGCAAGGTGTTGTTGGCCTACGCCCCGCGTGAGGTGCACGATCGCGTGCTGAGGAACCTGACCCGCATCACCGCGTACACGGTGACTCATCCGGGGAAGTTGGACAGCGAACTACGCCGAGTGCATCGCGAGGGGTATGCGCAGACGGTCGAGGAGATGACGCTGGGGGCGTGTTCGGTGGCCGTACCGGTCCGCGGCGAAGGCGAACGAGCGGTGGCGGCGTTGGGCATCGTGGTTCCGAGCATCGGACGAGATCGAGCCAGACTGGTTGCCGCTCTGCAGGTTGCCGCCCGAGGAATCGAGCGAAGTCTGCGGGGATGAGATCGGTATTTTCGCTGAGTGGAAACGTGGTCTTGTTCGCGGCCCCGATGCGCGGTGTACTCGATGCATGCGAACACAGGTCGCCATCATCGGTGCAGGGCCCGCGGGTCTGCTGCTGTCCCACCTGCTCGGGGAGCAGGGAATCGACTCCGTTCTGATCGAGTCGCGCACGCAGGAGTACGTACTCTCGCGCATTCGCGCCGGCATTCTCGAACATTCGACGGTTCAGCTGCTCGACGACCACGGTCTGGGGGAGCGGTTGCATCGCGAAGGCCACGAGCATCGCGGAATCTATCTGCAGTGGCCGGAAGAGCGGCACCACATCGACTTTCGCGACCTGGTGGACCGAAGCGTGTGGGTGTACGGGCAGACCGAGGTGACCAAGGATCTGGTCGCGGCCCGGGAGAAAGCAGGCCAGCAGATCTTCTACGACGTCTCCGATACCGCGTTGCACGACGTCGAGTCCGACTCCCCGTACGTCACGTTCACCGATGCCTCGGGTACCCCGATGCGGATCGACGCGAATGTCGTTGCCGGGTGCGACGGTTCGTTCGGTCCGAGCCGCGCTGCGATGCCGGACTCGGTGCGCAACACCTGGGAGCGAACGTATCCGTTCTCCTGGCTCGGGGTGCTGGCTGACGTCGCGCCCTCGACCGACGAGCTCATCTATGCCTGGCATCAGGACGGATTCGCGATGCACTCCATGCGATCGTCGACGGTCAGTCGGCTGTATCTGCAGGTGCCGAACGGGACCGACATCGCCACCTGGTCCGACGACCGAATCTGGGATGCATTGGCACGCAGGCTCGGTCACGGGCAGAACGGCTGGGAGCTCACTCCTGGACCGATCACCGAGAAGAGCGTGTTGCCGATGCGCAGCTACGTGCAGACGCCGATGCGACACGGCAACCTCTTTCTGGCCGGCGATGCCGCGCACATCGTGCCGCCAACCGGGGCGAAGGGCCTCAACCTCGCAGTGGCCGACGTCGCCCTGCTGGCACCGGCACTGACGTCACTGCTGGGCAAGAACGATTCCCGCGCCGCCGATGCCTACAGTGACGACGCACTCCGACGCGTCTGGCGTTGCACGCACTTCTCCTGGTGGATGACGACGATGCTGCACACCGGCGACGACCCGTTCGATGCGCAATTGCAGCTCTCGCAGTTGAAATGGGTTGCTTCCAGCGAGGCCGGGGCAACGGGACTGGCGGAGAACTACGCCGGTCTGCCGATCGGATTCTGACCCTCGAACTCTGCCGAACTCGAAGTTATGGACGGAATATGCCCGGAATCCATCCATAACTTCGAGTTCGGCGGGAATTACCGTCGACGATCCAACACGTAGGTCACCGCCACACCGGCGACCAGTCCCCAGAACGGAGCCCCCAGGCCCGCGACGTCGGTTCCCGAGACGGTGACCAGCAGGGTGATCAGCGGCGCGAGTACCGGACGGCCGGTCGAATCGGAGAATGCGGCGGTGAAGGCTCCGCGCAGTGCCTCGAGCATGGCCAGACCGGCGAGGGCGGCGATGAACGTCGCGGGTACCACGGCCAGTCCGCGCACCAACACCGGTGCCAGTACACCCACGACGACAGCCAGTGCGCCGCAGGTCATTCCGGCGATATACTGCCGCGACCGTTCACCCACAGCGACGAGCAGTGCGTTGGTCGGACCGGCGAGACACGTCGACACCGCACCCAGCGGTGCGACGAGAAGCGACCACACCCCGCACGCGATGGTGACAGCGGTCATCGGAGGCCGGTGGCCCGCGGAGCTCAGGACGGCAGCGCCCTGACCGTTCTGCACCGCGACCACGGTGATGGCGAGCGGTATCACCAACTGCGCCATGGCCGCCCCACTGAACGACGGCGCAACGAGTTCGGGCAGACCGATCAGAGGTAGCTCGGCCGCGGGGCCGGTCAGTGGGGTGTATCCGCCGGTGACCGCCAGCGCAGCGAGACCGGCCACCAATGCCGCCAGCACCGGAGGTATGCGCCTCGACCAGACATCGGATCGTGTCAGGGCCAACCACGCCACGACCATGGTGCCCGCGACCAGTACGTTCGACGAAACGGATTGCACCAGTCCGGTTCCGAACGACAGGAACGCGCCGGCAACCATCGCCATCACCACACTGTGCGGCAGAAAGGCCATCAGCTTCGCGACGACACCGGTGGCACCGAGCACGATGATGAGAACCCCGGTCGCGAGATAAGCCCCGACGACTTCGGGCCAGGTCAGCGACGCCAACGACTGACCGACCAGAACAGTGCCCGGAATGGTCCAGAAAAAGCTCAGCGGCATTCGGTAGACCCAGCTCGCCACCAGGGTGAGAATGCCGTTGAGCACGAACACTCCGAACACCCACGACGCCGTCTGCGCGGCGGTGAGCGAGCCTGCTGCCGCGGCACCCATGATCACCGCAACGGGCCCGGTCGCGCTGAACAGCACGCCGGTCGCCCCTGCACCGACGTACAGCCCGCCGAAGTCCGCGCGCAGAGCACGCAGATTCGGCGGGCGACGTTCCGGTAGGTCGCTCGAGGTCGGCCACTGGAAAATATCTGTCATTCAGCCACTTTCACCGGTTCTTCGATTGCTGGATCGGATCGACGCAGTGCCCGAACCGCAGGGACGGCTGTGGTGACGAGAGCTCCGAGCAGGGCAACGACGGCGAAGATGTAGAACGCCTGCGAGGACGCGATTCCCGCACCGAGCAGGATACCGCCGAGCAGCGGCCCGAGAATGCCGCCGAGGCGTCCGAAACCGGCGCACCATGCGACGCCCGCCGCCCTGGCGGTCGTGGGGTAGTAATTGGAGACGAAGCCGTAGATCAGCACCTGGGTGCCGATAGCGCCGATGCCGGCACCGGCCACCGCGACGAGCAGTACGCCGAGCGGGAAATTCAACGTCAACAACACCAACGACAGTGCGGCAAGGCAGAAGGTGGCGGCGATGACGCGCTGTGGTCCTGTCCGATCGGCGACGCGAGAGGCGATCAATCCACCGATGATGGCACCACCGTTGAGCACCAACAGGAACGACAGTGAACCCTTGGCGTTGTATCCGGCCTCGGACATGATTTGCGGGAGCCAAGTATTGAGGCCGTAGGTCAGCAGCAGGCCGGAGAAGCTCATCAACCCGAGGAGTGCCGTCGGGCGCAGCAGTGGTTTGCGGGCGAGCGCGGCGAATCCGACGCGATCGCCGGCGACTGCGGGCTCGGGCTCGGGCATCGGGATTCCGGTCTTCGCGCAGATCTGCTGGGCATCGGCGACGCGTCCGTGCGCCAACAGCCATCGCGGTGATTCCGGCATACGGAGCACCGCGAGGGGCAGCAGGATGACCAGCGGCAGTGCTCCGATCCAGAACAGTCCGCGCCAGCCGATGCTGTCCTGCAGAGCGATTGCGGCCAGAGAAGCCAAAACGCCGCCGGCGGGGATACCGCTGTAGACGATGGCGTTGAACAGATTTCGACGGCCTGCCGGTGCGAACTCGGCGATCATCGCGCCTACCGTGGCGACGAGTCCGCCGACTCCGATTCCGGTGACGAATCGAAGGATTCCGAAAGCGGTGATGTTCTGGGCCAGTGCGGTGGCCCCCATCCCGACCGAGAACCACACGATGCACGTCAGCATCGTTCGCCGACGCCCGATGCGGTCGCCGAAGGCTCCGGCTGTCAAAGCACCCACCATGACTCCGATGAGAGCGTACGAACCGAGGGCACCGGCCTGCTCGGGGCTGAGAGCACCCAGTTGGGTCGAGTCGGCCAGCAGTGTCGGCAGGACGGTTCCGTACACGACGAGGTCGTATCCGTCGAAAACGATTGCTGCGGTGGAGAGTGCGACGATCCAGATCACGCTACGTCGGTGACGGTCGCTGGCCCAGCCGGCGGCTGCGCTGCGGGGCGTCGGAATTGTCGGTGAGGTCATCGACTGTCCTTCGGTAGAGGGCCCGTCGTGGCGGGCGAATGCGGCACCCGGTCGGTGCAGTACGGCAAGTGTGTCGCACTGTGCCCTGGGTCACACCGGGTAAATGCCTAGGATCGACCCAGGGTTCGTGCCGAAAAGCGCTGTTGCACAATCATGGTGGCGTGCTCTCGGATGCGCGGGCCGCGGCGAGTTCGGAACGGGATCGAACGCCGAGCTTGGCATAGACACGCGTGAGGTGGAATTGCACGGTCTTCACCGACAGGAACAGTTCCGCGGCCACTTCTCGATTGGTCAGACCCGTTGCGACGAGGGTGGATACCGCGTCCTCCTGTGGCGTGAGCGCGTTGTGCGGCCTGTCCTTGAGGATTGCGTGCACTCCACCTGCCTTGAGCTCGCGGTCGCACCGCCGGACGTACGTCGTAGCGCCGAGGGAAAGGTAGTCGTCGCGGGCCGCGGTGACCACCACGTCGGCTTCGCGTCGCTTGCCTGCCCGCCGCAACGTCTGGCCGTACGCGTAGTTCACCCGGGCGCGGTCGTACACCAGGGGCAGTGGCATGAGCGAATCCAAGGCATCCTCGAAAGAGGCTCGCGCAGAGTCCATGTCGCCGGTTGCGCCGTGCCATCTACCCCGCGCACACGCGAGCCGGGCATGGGCCGATCGGTGGCCGCGCTCTGCCACCCGGGCTTCGTGGGGAGTGAGGAAGGCATCGGCTTCGTCGAGCCTGCCCTCCACGATCAGCGCGTTGGCGTACACGTCCGGCCAGGCCCAGAAGCCCGGCTCGGAGACGTCGGCGTGTGCCCATTGCTGTGTCAGCGGACTCAGGGCGCGCAGGACACCGGCATAGTCGGCCCGAGCCTCGGAGATCGCTGCGCGGCCCAGAGCCGTGGGGACGCGCATGATCTCGTAATCTCGAGCGCCGGATTCACCTCGTCGTGAACTCGCCGCGGCGGCATCCCAGTCACCCCGAAGCGCGTGGATCTGCATGGCGGTCCACTGCAGGAGCGGGACGATGAGGGCTGCACCGGAACTGTCGGCCAGGTCGGAGGCGCGTCCGACTATCCGCAGCGCCGCGTCCCATTCTCCGGTGACGAAATACGTGCGAGCCAACCAGGCGTTGGCCCACAGTGCGATTCGGGTGGAGCCGCCGAGGAAGTCCGTCGGTGCCGCGGCTTCCAGTTCGGACCTCGCCAGCTCCACCGAGTCGGTGGCCAGGTGCAGCCAGCCGGCACCCATCTGCACTCGCTGTCCCACGGCTCCGGTACCGGCCTGTCCCCACAGATCCTCGTAGCTGGCCAATGCTTCTGCGACGCGGCCGGTTCCGGCCAGACCGAGCCCGCGGATGGCCTGTGCTTCGACGGCAGTCGGATGGTCCGAGCCGACGAGTTCGACGGCGCGGTCGGCCCAGTACACCAGTGCGCCGCCGTCGCAACGGGCGAGATTGTGCAGCACCTGGCGATGACAGATGACGGCGGCGACGTCGCGATCGTGGCGGGTTCGGACGAGCTGCCACGCCCGTGTCAATCGGGCGTCGGCCTCCTGCGGGCGGCCCCGCAGAATGGCGAGATATCCGAGAACGGCGTTGCGGCTCGGTGTTTCGTGCAGACTCTCGATCTCGGCGATGTAGTCCGACGCTCCGCGGACGTCACCGGCACCGATGAGGGCGTCGACGCCGCGCACGAGTCGATCCTCGCGCAGGCCTGCGTCGCCGGATGCTCGGCTCGAGAGCATGAAGAGCCTGGCAGCGGTAGCCCATTCTCCGGTCCGCGCGCGTTCTGCGGCAAGCGATTCGAGCTCGCCGGCCATGTGCGGCTCGGGTAGCAGCGTCGCCTCGGCGCGGTGCGCAAGCCGATCGGCCGGGTCGGATTCGGCGGACGCCGCGGCTCTGTGGACGTCGGCGACGCCGGTTCTGCTCATGGTGGCCAGTACGGCTGCGCGAATCATGCCGTCCGGGCACTCGAGCAGGGTGATACCCGATCGACGACGCACGAGAACATGGCCCAGTGCCTCCGCCAGATCGAGTGCAGCACTGGGATCGTCGATCTCTGCTACCTCGCAGACCGTCGAGACCGGTCGAGCGCCATCGAGTACGGCCACGGCCTGCACCAACCGAAGAGTCTCCGCGGAGCTCTCGCTCAGTGCCGCTCGCACCGATGCCTGCACGTACTCGGGTGCGGGTAGTTCGGGCCGCACGCCCGTCCACATGTGGCCGGGCAGTTCGGACAGCAGCGCCGACACCTGTTTCGGGCGGCCACCCGTGTGCGCGGTCAGGTGCGCGGCCGAGGACGGTGAGAGGATGACGCCGCGCAGCGCAGCGAGTTCTGCGACGTTGTCGCTTCCCAGCGGCTCGACGACGAACCGGGTGTCGGCTGCGCGATCGAGTATCTCGTGCGATTCGATGCTTCCCGTGGGCAGAATCCGACGGATGCACACCACGGCGATCTTCGAGTCGCGGTGGCGTCGGACGGTAGAGGCAAGCACGCGAAGCGAATCCGCGTCGGCGTCCTGAGCGTCGTCGATCAACACGGCGGTCACCGAGGGTCCGTTGCTGCCTGCGATTCGCTCCGGCAGCGTCCGGCCGTCGGCGACGTCGATCTCGGGAAAGCACTGATGCGCGATCTCCCACGGCCTGCTCGTCTCCCACGGTACGGCGGACACCTGCCGGACGCGCGGGCGAGGCTCGGCCGCGTCGAGGCGGGCAGCCAGCTCTCGCAGCACCGCGGTCTTGCCGACACCTGCCGCGCCGTCCACGACGACGAACCTCGATCGGGCGTCGGCGTCCTGCACCTCGTCCACCAGCGCATCGAGCAGCTCGCCACGGGCAACGAGCGGCGCGGGGGACATGAGCTCACCGTAGCGGTGACGTGCGGGTACGTCCGGCAATCGAACCGACATCGCGCACACTCAGCCCGGGTCGCCGCCGGCGACGGGGAGCACCGTACCGGTGATGTACGACGCCTCGTCGGAGGCCAGGAAGCAGATCGCCGCGGCCTGCTCGTCCAGCGTCCCGTAGCGCTTGAGCAGGGACGAGTCGACGGTCTGATCTACGATGGCCTGGTACCACTGCTGTTCCTGATCGGTGCTCGGCGCAGGTCCGCGAGCGACGCGGCGCGGCGGTGCCTCGGTCCCTCCGGGCGCGGTCGCGACCACCCTGACCCCGTGCGGAGCCGCCTCCAGTGCGAGTGCAGAGGTGATGGCGTTGACTCCACCCTTGGCTGCGGCGTAGGGAACTCGGTGCACTCCGCGGGTCGCGACCGAGGAGACGTTGACGATGGTTCCGGTGCCTTTCGAGATCATGTGCGGGATCACCGCGCGACACGACCAGAGTGTGGGGAACAGCGAGCGCGAGATCTCCTTCTCGACCTGTTCCGGTGGGTACTCCGCGAACGGCTTCGCCCAGATGGTCCCGCCCACCACATGGATCGACACGTCCACTCGTCCGTGCGCTGCCAGCGCCGCGTCCACTGCGCTCGACGCACCGGCCCAGGTTTCGAGATCGGCCAGCACACTGGATGATTCGGTGCCGTCGCGGCCGAGCTCGGCGCTCAGTTCCTCGACGAGTTCGGATCGATCGGCCAGCATCAGGGTGCCGCCCTCCGCGGCGATCCTGCGCGCGACGCACTCTCCGATGCCCTGCGCCGCACCGGTGATCAGGACGACCTTCCCGGCGAACCGGCCCGGGCTGACGAATCTGGGTCGCTTGCTCGCGGCCGAGTCGTGCATGGCGCGCTTCATCGTGGTCTTGGAGCGGTCGGCATGGTCGGCGATCAAGGTGCGGGCGCGTTCTCGGTCGCCTGCCTCGAAAGCGTCGACGATGTCGAGATGATCCTGGGCGCACAACTGGTCACACCACGTCGCATTGCGGAGCACGTCCTCCATCGCAGCTTCGACCCCGAGGGCCCGATATGCCTGCAGCAGATGCTCGTTGCGTGTCTGGGTGAACAGGTAGTCGTGGAAGGCGGCGTTGGTTTCGGTGTACGCGGCGGCGTCGACGAAGCGATCGCCGTCCACGTAGCGGGTGGTGGCCTCCGCGAGCAATCGGTAGCCCGCGATCTGCTGGGAGCTGAGCCTGCCGATGACCAACTCCAGTGCGCCGAGTTCGAGTGCGCGTCGGGCCTCGAACACCGCATCGGATTCGTGCACCGAAGGATGTTCCTCGCCGATCTCGTAGTCGACGGTGGCTGCGGCAGGCTCGACCCGGTCGAACAACGGCTCGATATCTCGGTCCGGCCATATGCGTTGACCGGCCACCGACTGGGCATCGGGTGTGACGGCGAGACCGTCCGATGCCCAGTCGAGTGGGTCGGTGCTTCCGGTGCCGTGGGAGACGATGCGCTGCCGGGCGATCGAGGTGATGGCGAGGGCTTCGTCGCTCGCCGAGATCGCAGTGCCGGCGCGGAGGGGATTCTCGTCGCGAGCGCCGAACAGCGTTCGGCCGCAGACGGATCGAGCGTCGGTGGCAGGCCGGTCCTCGGTGACGAGGTCTTGCGCTTCGGCACCCGTCGCGGGAACCCGTTCGACCGCAACGGGCGTGGAGTCCGCAGCAATCGGCTCCTCGGCGGGATCAGGACGCTCGACGACCGGGGCAGACGGCGCGAACTTCTCGTAGTAGAATCCGGTCGGTTCGATTCCCGACTCGGCGAAGTGCGTACGCACGGCCTCCACCATCGGCGGAGGACCGCACAGGTAGACGGCAACATCACCGTCGTACAGGTGCTCCTCCCTCAGCAGCGACGTGACGTAGCCCTTGTTCGCGGCCGTGCTGTTCGGATCCGACACACAGTGATCGAAAGTGAACGCATCGAGTTGCGAGGCGAGTGCGGCCAGCTCGTCGAGGAGTACGACGTCCTCGTCGGTACTGACGCCGTAGACCAGATGCACGGGACGCGAGGATGATTCGGCGGCCAAGGTGCGCAGAATCGACAGGATGGGAGCCAAGCCGGTTCCGCCGGCCAACAGCAGCGCGGGCCGTTGAGCTTCCCGAAGGAAGAAGCTGCCGTGCGGCCCGGTGAACGAGATCTTGTCCCCGACGGCTGCGGCGTCGGTCAGGTAGGTCGACATCGAACCGTCGGGGGTCAGCTTCACCAGGAACTCGAGCTCGTCGGACCTGGACACGCAGCTGAACGAGTACGACCGGGTCTGCTCCGATCCGGGCACGGTGATGTTGACGTACTGGCCCGGTAGGAAGGTGAGTTCGTCGCCCTGCGGTGCCTCGACGGCCAGGCGGACCGTCGTCGGTGAGAGTCGGTCGACTGCGGTGACCACGGTTTCGTGCGTCGCCGCTCGGGTTTTCGCAACCGCGGAGGTGCTGGCGATCTGGAGTACGAGGTCGGACTTCGGAGTCATGCTGCACGGCAGGCAGTAGCCCTGCTCCGATTCGCCGGCGCTGAGCGCGTCGTCGAGGTACGTGCCGCCGTCGAAGTCGCCGGATTCGCACAGTGCCTTGCAGGTTCCGCACGCCCCGTCCCGGCAGTCGAGGGGGATGTTGATTCGCGACCGATAGGCGGCGTCGGCGACGGTCTGGCCGTCGGAACAGGTGATGAATCGGGTGACGCCGTCCTCGAAGGACAGTGCGACGGAATGGCTCACGAGGGGTCTCCTTTCCTGATCAGAAGTGATAGATGTCGACGACGTGGTGGATGTAGTCGTTCTTGAGCACCACGGTCTTGCGGCGGATCAACGGTGATTCGCCCGAGAAGTCGATGGTGTAGAAGGACGTCCCGTAGTACGGATCGATCGTCTTGTACCGGAAGTACATCGTGTGCCAGTTGAAACGCACATCGACCAGGTCGCCTCGGCGCTCGATCACCTCGACGTTGCTGATGTTGTGACTCGTGCGCGGCTCGGGAATCGAGGTGGCACTGGAGCGCTCGGTGCGGATGCGGAACACCCGGTCCTCGAGGCCACCCTTGTTCTCGTAGTAGATCAGCGAGATGTCGGTCTGCGGATCCTCGGTGAGCAGATCGTCGTCGCCCCAGCAGGGCATCCAGTACTCGACGTCGTCGGCGTAGCAGGTGAGCCAGAGTTCGAACTCCCGGTCGTCGAGGTATCGGGCCTCGCGGTAGAGGAACTGCTCGATCGCGCTCTGCGTGATGCGAGTTTCGGTGGAGGTCATGTCATTTCACCCGGCTCTCGGTAGCTGTCCTGTCGATGGCAGCGAGCAGGGTGCTGCGCCAGTAGCCGTGCTGAACGGGGAAGAGTCCCTCGTCCTCGTTCTTGACTCCCGCGGAGATCACCCCGTGCATGTCCAGTGCCTCGGCCACTGGATCCGGCCCGGTCAGCCAGTGCTCGGCACCGCGGCTCATGTCGTTCCACGGCGCATTGGTCGCCTGGAACGTCAGCTGGCAAGAGCGGAATTCTTCCAGGTCGTCGGGGGTGGCCATGCCGGAAGCGTTGAAGAAGTCCTCGTACTGCCGAATCCGATGCGACCGAGCAGATTTCGATTCACCCTTGGGTGCGATGCAGTAGATGGTGACCTCGGTCTTGTTCGGCGCGATCGGGCGGAAATGCCTGATCTGGGTGCTGAACTGATCCATCAGGTAGACGTTCGGGTAGAGGCACAGGTTGCGTGAGCCCTTCACCATGAATTCGCCCTTGGCATCGCCGAATTGCTCCTTGAGCGCATCCATCTGGTCCCACAGCGGCCGATCCTGGGGGTTGGCGGCCCACGTCCACAGGCACAGGTGCCCGTTGGGGTAGGACCAGTAGCCGCCACCGGACTTGCCCCAGCCGCCTGCGTCGAGGGCCTTGGTGGTGTTCTTCGATTCGCCGTTGTTGCGCCGCGAGGTGGTCGCGGCATAGTTCCAGTGCACGGCACTGACGTGATATCCGTCGGCACCGTTCTCGGCCTGCACCTTCCAGTTGCCGTCGAAGGTGTAGGTCGAGGAACCCCGCAGTACTTCGAGACCGTCCGGTGATTGATCGACGAGCATGTCGATGACCTTGGTGGTGTCGCCGAGGTGCTCGGCGAGCGTCGACACGTCGTCGTTCAGGCTGGCGAACAGGAACCCTCGGTAGCTCTCGAACCTCGGCACCTTGGTGAGGTTGTGCGAGCCGTCGACATCGAACGTATCCGGATAGCCGGCACCCTCGGGATCCTTGACCTTGAGGAGTGTGCCGTCGTTGCGGAAAGTCCAGCCGTGGAACGGGCATGTGAGGGTGGGGCGATTGTCGGTCTTCCGGCGGCACAGCATCGCACCACGGTGCGCACAGGCGTTGATCAGGCAGTGCAGCTCCCCGTCCTTGTCGCGGGTGATGACCACCGGCTGACGACCCATGTGCACGGTGAAGTAGTCGCCGTTGTTCGGAATCTGGCTCTCGTGGGCGATGTAGATCCAGTTGCCCTCGAAGATGTGCTTCATCTCGAGCTCGAAGATCTCCTCGTCGGTGAAGATGCTCCGATTGGCTCGATAGATACCGGCGTCGGCATCGTCGATCACCGCTCCGTCGATGGCGGCGTGCGCCTGATCCAAGATTTCCGTCATGGTCGTGTCCTCGCTGTCGTTCGATTCCGCGGCGGTGCAAGTCGCGTGGCGGTTGTCTCCGACTTTGACACCGAGTGGCATCGGTCACACCAGGGCTTTGCCTAGGCTCGACCAGGGTGCCTATTGATCGCGTTCACTTATCAATCGACCGGAAATAGGTCTTTGCCGTCGATGGATGTGCGGCTTACTGTGGGCAAGGTCACGCCGAGGAGTACTTCGGCTCGGAACGCGATATCGGAGAGGAAGTCACCGTGGAGCTGCGGCACCTGTATCAGTTCGTGGCGGTGGCCGAGACGTGCCACTTCGGTCAGGCCGCCAAGCGCCTGCATCTGGCGCAGCCGGCGCTCTCCCAGTCGGTTCGTCAACTCGAGGCAGAACTCGGCGTCACGCTGCTCACTCGCACCACACGGCAGGTCAGCCTGACGCCTGCGGGCGAGTTCTTCTACCGCGAGACGGTCCGAAACCTGGAGAACATCGAGCGAAGCACCCACGGTGTTCGACGCATCGCCGAGGGGCGCTACGGGCTGGTTCGTATCGGTTTCACCGGTACCGCTGCCTTCGATCAGCTGCCGCCGATCGCCAGAGCGATCAAGCAGCGCCTGCCCGGCCTCGCACTCGAGGTCCACGGTGATCTGCTCACTCCTGCTCAGGTGGAGGGGCTGCGCTCCGAGCAACTCGACGTGGCGGTACTGCGGCCGCCTGTGGCCGGCGACGATCTGGTCATCCGCACCATCACCACCGAATCTCTCTTGCTGGCAGTGCCCGTCGACCATCGGTACGCCGCCGAGGCCGCACTCGAGGTAGCAGACCTCGCCTACGAGGACTTCGTGATGTACGCGGACTCGCATTCGGTGGTCAACGAGGCAGTTCTACGTAGTTGCCGCGCAGCGGGTTTCAGCCCCCGGCGTGAGCACGAGGCCCCCGACACGTCCGTGTTGCTGGCCCTGGTCGCTGCCGGGCTCGGGGTGGCTCTCGTTCCGGAATCCGTCCGAGCACTGCAACTCACCGGGGTCGTCTTCCGTGACATCGCGGGCGCAAGCACCATAGATCTGGCATTGGCCTGGCATCGCGACCGACCGTCGGCCCTCGTCGACGCATTGGTCGGCGCTCTCGAAGAGGCCGGGGTCCTGCCCCGCGTCGACACGCTTTCTCCATCACCCGACCCGAAGGCAGTTCTATGAAGATCGTTGCAGTCGAGGCGATTCCGTACAGCATTCCGTATGTCAAACCGTTGAAATTCGCCAGCGGAGAGGTGCATGCCGCCGAGCACGTGCTGGTTCGAGTGCACACCGACGACGGTATCGTCGGCACCGCAGACGCGCCCCCACGTCCCTTCACCTACGGCGAAACTCAGCGCGGAATCGTCGCGGTAATCGAAAGCCTCTTCACCCCAGCGATTCTCGGACTGACCCTGCTCGATCGGGAAGTGATCCGTTCCAGGCTGACCCGCACCGTGGGCAACCCGGTGGCGAAGGCTGCGATCGACATGGCCGTCTGGGACGCGCTCGGCCGCACCCTCGACCTGTCCGTCACCGAGATGCTCGGCGGATACACCGACCGGATGCGGGTGAGTCATATGCTCGGATTCGACACTCCTGCAGCGATGGTCGACGAGGCGACTCGAATGCGCGGCACCTACGGAATCGAGGTGTTCAAGATCAAGGTCGGTCGCCGACCCGTAGCCCTCGACACCGCTGTCGTGCGCGCGCTCAGGGAAGGTCTCGGTGAGGACGTCGAACTGTACGTCGACGGCAATCGCGGCTGGACTGCTGCAGAATCGGCACGCGCCATGAAGGACATGGCCGATCTCGGACTCACCCTTGCCGAGGAACTGTGCCCGGCCGACGATGTTCTCGGTCGCCGCTGGCTGGTGCAGCAACTCGATGTCCCCTTCGTCGCGGACGAATCGGCCACCACGCCTGCCGAAGTGACTCGCGAGATCCTCGGAGGATCGGCGACGGCGGTGAGCATCAAGACCGCCCGCACGGGGTTCACCGACTCGACGCGAATCCATCACCTGTGCGAGGGCCTCGGCCTGGATGTGGTGATGGGCAACCAGATCGACGGTCAACTCGGCTCGGCCTGCACCGTCGCCTTCGGTGCCGCCTTCGACCTGACCTCGCGTCGAGCCGGGGAACTTTCGAACTTCCTCGACATGAGCGACGACCTGGTGACCGAGCCGCTCGAGATCCGCGACGGAGAACTCACCGTCCCCACCGGTTCCGGTCACGGCATCGACATCGACCCCTACAAACTCTCCACCTACCGCATCGACACCTAGCCCCGAGAACGAGGAGTTTCACCATGAGTATCGACCACGCAGCATCGACAGATCTGTCCGCGGAGGTGGCCACCGCCGCCGCGTCCGGCGCGAACGCCACCCAGCGCTTCACCTCCGACAAGCAGGCCGCTGCCGACACCCCACCCGAGCGCGTGAGTCTGCTTGCTCGCCAGGTCATTTCGGCGATCCACGACACCGTCCGCGAACACAAGGTCACGTACGACGAGTACAACGCCCTCAAGGCATGGCTGATCAACGTCGGGCAGACCGGAGAGTGGCCGCTCTTCCTCGACGTATGGGTGGAACACGTCGTCGAGGAGGTGGCCGGAGAGTCCCGCGAGGGCAGCAAGGGCACCATCGAGGGCCCCTACTACGTTCCCGATGCACCCGAACTCGGTTCCGCGGCGATCCTGCCCACCCGCGACGGCGAGGAAGGCACCCCGCTGCTGTTCAAGGGGCAGGTGCGCGGCGTCGACGGTGCCGCGCTGCCCCATGCAGTCATCGAGATCTGGCATGCCGACGCGGACGGCTTCTACTCGCAGTTCGCACCCGGCATCCCGGAGTGGAACCTGCGCGGCACGGTCACTGCAGATGATCAGGGGCAGTTCTGGATTCACACGATGAAGCCTGCGCCGTACCAGATTCCGACCGACGGAGCGTGTGGAAACCTGATCTCCGCTGCCGGTTGGCATCCGTGGCGTCCGGCGCACCTGCACCTCAAGGTCGCCGCAGCAGGTCATCAGCAGATCACCACCCAGCTCTATTTCCCCGGTGACGCCCACAACGACGACGACGTCGCGAGTGCGGTCAAGCCCGAGCTCATTCTCGACCCGCACGACGTCGACGGCGGACAGGAAGTCACCTACGACTTCGTTCTCGACAAGGCCTGAGCGGCATGCTGTTTGCAGTGAAGATGGACGTCGCGCTCCCGCAGGATCTCGATGCGGACGTGCGAACCGACACTCTCGCCCGAGAGAAGGCGTACTCGCAGCAGTTGCAGCGCGACGGCGAATGGGCCAACATCTGGCGGCTCGTGGGCCAGTACTCGAATCTGAGCATCTTCGATGTGCGGGACAACGAGCGACTCCACGAGATTCTGTGGAATCTGCCGCTGTTTCCGTACATGAGCATCGACGTGACTCCGCTCGCCGGGCACCCTTCGGACATCGCCGCGGGGTGAATCGTGACGTGGCAGGGTGAGCAGTGGCGGGACGAGCTCGGCGACGTGTTCGCCGGGCTCGTACCCGAGCACATCGACGATCGTCCGTTGACCGGGTCTATCGAGGGCGTCACGCTCGGTGAGCTGGGTGCGTTCGAGGTCAACGGCTCACCCCAGACGGTCCGGCGCACCCGTGCGGCGGTCAAGAGGTTACCCACCGACGCCGTGAAAGTCTGTGTGCAGCTGCAGGGTCGAGCGGTGGTGCGTCAGGGCGAGCACGAATTGGTCATTCGACCGGGGCAGCTGGGAATCTACGACACTCGGCGTGCCTACGATCTGCGGCTGGAAGGTCAGTGGCGCTGTGCGGTGATGGTGTTTCCGCCCAACGCTCTTCGCCTGCCGCAGAGGTGGATCGACGGCGCGATGCAGCGTGCGCACGACATCGGTTCCGGTCCCGGTGCCGTGCTCGAGTCCTTCGTCCGGGCTGCGCTGACGCAGGCTGCCGTCGACTCGATCCATCCCGGCTCGGCTCTGCGCTTCGCCGATGCCGGGCTCAGCCTCATCAGCAGTGCCCTCACTGCGGACGCACAGATCGTTCTCGACGAACCGGGGGAGCAGGCGAGGAAACTGGCGGTCCTCACCTACATAGATCGACACCTCCTGGACCCCGCGCTGTGCCATCAGTCCGTAGCCACTGCTTTCGGTATGTCCGTGCGCAGTCTGGACAGGCTGTTCGGCGACGAGAGTTCAACTGTGACAGCAACTATTCGCGAGATGAGACTCGACGGTGCCAGGCGGGACCTGCTTGCGGATCGAACGCTGAGGTCCACTGTCGGTGCCGTTGCCGGGCGCTGGTGCTTCTCCGATGCGGCGCATTTCAGCCGGCTCTACAAGAGCAGGTTCGGTCGCAGCCCGTCTGCAGAACGTGCGGCGCTTCGCTGACCCTCTGGCCGCGAACGAGGTTGTTCGGCAACGGATCCGCCGATATTCGACGTGAATCGGCAAGAACCAGGGCGGAAATCGTCAACTGCGACGCCTCCCCGCTCCGCACACTGGTGCTCTACCGGTGTGGTGCCGGTCACTTGCGAGAGGATCGAACGAGATGGACCAAGTATTCGACTACGTGATTGTCGGTGGCGGATCCGCCGGCTGTGTACTCGCGTCACGGCTCAGTGAAAACCCCGATGTGACAGTGCTACTGCTCGAGAGCGGTGGCCGCGACGATCATCCGGACCTCGCCGTCCCGCCGGCCTGGCCATCGCTCTGGGGCAGCAACGTGGACTACTCGTACGACACGGTTCCGCAGCACGCAGCAGGCGGCGGTGCCCACAACTGGCCGAGGGGCCACACTCTCGGCGGCAGCAGTTCCATCAACGCGATGGTTCACCTCCGCGGTCATCGCAACGATTTCGACACCTGGGCGCAGGTCGCAGGAGAATCGTGGTCGTACGACGCGGTGCTGCCGTACTTCATGAAGTCCGAGACCGTGATCGGCGGAGACGCCAAGGTTCGCCGGCGACAAGGGCCCGCTGCGCCCGGCTCCGTCGTCCTCGCCGAATCCGGTGTCGCAGACATTCCTCGATGCGGCCGCCGAGGCCGGCCATCCGATCACCGACGATTTCAACGGCACCGAGCAGGAAGGCGCGGGGTGGCACGATCTGGCGATCTCGGACGGTGCCCGGCTCAGCGTGGCATCGGCGTATCTGGCTCCGGTCGAAGCGCATCGCCCCAACCTGACCGTGTCGACCGGATCGAGGGCGCAGTCCCTCGTCGTCGAGGACGGCCGCTGCGTCGCGGTGAGGTACCGACGTGACGGCGAGCCGATGACCGCGTCGGCTCGGCACGAGATCGTTCTGAGCGCCGGAGCGGTGGACTCTCCACGATTGCTGCTGCTGTCCGGAATCGGACCGGCCGAGGAGCTCCGGGAGCTGGGCATTGCCGTCGTGCACGATCTTCCCGGTGTGGGACGGAACTTGCACGACCATCCTCTGTGCAGCGTCGTGTACGAAGCAGCGCAACCGGTTCCGCCTGCGTCCACGAACCACGCCGAGGTGTCCATGCTGTGGCGCAGTAGCGACGAGCTCGACGGTCCGGACATGCAACTGATGTTCATTCATGTGCCGTTCCATCAACCGTCGCTCCGTGCGCCGGAGAACAGCATCACGTTCGGTGTCACCACCGTGCCCGACAGTCGCGGCAGTGTTCGACTGGCATCGGCGGATCCGGACGATCTGCCTCTGATCGACCCGGCCTATCTGACTGCGGCGTCGGACGTGGATCGTCTGGTCGACGCCATTGCGGTGGCCCGCACCATCGCGGCGACAGATGCGTTCGCGGCGTGGGATCTGACCGAGGTACTTCCCGGTGCCGAGGTGGATTCCGATGTGGCACTGCGGGATTACGTCGCTCGGGGCACGGGGACTTACTACCACCCGGTGGGTACCTGTGCCATGGGTACAGGGCCGGATTCCGTCGTCGGGCCGGACCTTCGGGTGCACGGCATCGACGGCCTGCGCGTGGTCGATGCATCCGTGATCCCACGGGTCGTGTGTGTCAACACCAATGCTGCGACGGTCATGGTCGCCGAGAAGGCCGCCGATCTCATCGGTTGAGCTGCAGGGCATTTCGAGACAACGAATACGAGAGAGAAGAGATTCGACGTGAGCAACACTCTGTTGGGTGCCGAATGGCACGGCCAGATCTACAGCGGCGGTTGGCGTACGGGTGGTGGTGGGACCACGACCACTGTCGAGCCGGCGACCGGTGCGAGTTTGGGTGAGATCGGTCTGGCGAACGCCACCGACGTCGACGACGCCGTGGCCAGGGCGCGCGCCGCGCAACCGGCGTGGGCGGACCTACCCGGTCATGAGCGTGCGGCAGTGATCCGGGAGATCGCGAAGACGCTGGAGGCGCACCGCGGCGAATTCGAGGAATGGCTCATCCGGGAAGGTGGGTCGGTTCCGGGGAAGGCCGCCTTCGAGGTCGGTCTCGTGCTCGGCGAACTGTGGGAAGCGGCAGCTCTGCCCACCCAGCCCTACGGGCATCTGTTGCCCACCAGCGAAGCCGGGCGTTCGAGTATCGGCCGTCGCGTGCCGATCGGCGTTGTCGGTGTCATCAGTCCGTGGAACTTTCCGCAGATCCTGTCGATTCGCGCTGTCGCTCCTGCACTGGCCCTCGGTAATGCCGTGGTGCTCAAGCCGGACGTGCAGACTGCGGTGTCCGGTGGGGTGCTGTTCGCCCGCCTCTTCGAGGAAGCCGGTGTTCCCGACGGTCTGTTCCACGTGTTGCCGGGTGACGCCGAGCCCGGAGCCGCGGTTGCGGAGCACCCGGGCATCGGCATGGTCTCGTTCACCGGATCCACCGCAGTCGGCCGGAAAGTCGGCGAGGCAGCAGGACGCACGCTCAAACGTGTCTCTCTCGAACTCGGAGGCAACAACGCATTGATCGTGCTCGACGACGCCGACCTGGAGGCGGCCAGTTCCGCGGGCGCGTGGGGATCGTTCCTCCACCAGGGCCAGGTGTGCATGACGGCGGGTCGGCACATCGTGCTCGAGTCCGTGGCCGACGAGTATCTCGATCGGCTGGCCGCTCGGGCGAAGAACCTGCCGGTGGGGGACCCGTTCACCGAACAGGTTGCACTCGGACCGTTGATCAACGAGACGCAGCTGAAGAACGTGGACCGGATCGTCTCCGAGACCGTGGCGGCCGGAGCGGAGGTTCGCGCCGGGGGCACACACCGCGAATTGTTCTATGCGCCGACGGTTCTCGCGGGGGTCACCTCGTCGATGGCGGCATTCCGCGAAGAGATCTTCGGCCCGGTGGCTCCTGTCGTGGTCGTGCGCGACGAGGACGAGGCCGTTGCCGTCGCCAACGACACCGAATACGGTCTGGTGGCAGCGATCCAGACCGGATCGGCCGATCGGGGCAGGCACCTGGCAGATCGACTCACCACCGGCATCGTGCACGTCAACGACCAGACGCTCAACAACGACGCGTACGCACCCTTCGGTGGCACCGGGGCCTCGGGCAACGGTGCGCGATTCGGTACCCAGAGCAGCTGGGACGAGTTCACGCAGTGGCAATGGCTCACCGTGCGAGACCACGCGCATACGTTCCCGTTCTGACCCTCGCCTCGTCGAACTCGCAGTTGTGCACGATATTGGGCCGAAATCCCTGCACAACTGCGAGTTCGGCACTCCGGCGACGGTGTCGAGACCTAGGCTGACGCCATGCGTATCGACGAGTATCGCGAGTACGACGGCCTCGGCCTGGCAAAACTGGTAGCGAACGGTGAGGTGACGCCGAGCGAGTTGCTCGATTGTGCTCTTGCGCAGACCACATCGATCGACCCGTCGCTCAATTCGATCGTGCGCCTCATGTCGGAGCAGGCGGACGAGCAATTGACAGGAACGCTCGACGGGCCGTTCGCCGGTGTGCCGTTTCTGATCAAGGATCTCTCGCAGGACTACGCCGGGTTGCCCACCGCGAGCGGATCCCGCTCGTTGACGAATCTGCCGATGCCCGAGCACGCAACGGTGGTGCAACGCTGGCTCGACGCAGGCCTGGTCATCTTCGGCAAGACCAACACCCCGGAGTTCGGTGCCAAGGGAATCACCGAGCCGACCGTGTTCGGCCCGGCTCGAAACCCGTGGGACCCCAGCAGAAGTCCCGGTGGCTCGTCGGGCGGATCTGCCGCAGCGGTCGCGGCCGGGATCGTCCCGGTGGCAGGGGCCAGCGACGGTGGCGGTTCGATTCGCATTCCGTCGTCGTGCTGCGGGCTCGTCGGCCTCAAGCCCGGCCGCGGGCTGGTGCCGTCGGGACCGACGTTCGGTGAGGCGATGCACGGAGCGGCAGTGCAGGGCGTCGTGTCGAGATCGGTACGTGACACCGCCGCGATGCTCGACGTGTTGGCCGGTGGCGAGGCGACGTCCGGTTACTCGCCCGCCCGGCCGGACGGGAGCTTCCTGTCACGGACGGAGCAGGACCCCAAGTCCTTACGAATCGGCATGTACGCGGCGACGTCGGTGAATCCGAGTCCGGATCCGCAGGCCGTCGCCGCGATGGAGTCTGCCGCCAAGACACTGACCGAACTCGGCCACACCGTCGAACTTCTCGACGCCCCGCCGTACGACGATGCCCGCCTCAATCGCGAGTTCCTGCTGGCCTGGTTCACCTACCTGGCCTACGAGATGGACGAGGTCAAGCGTCGAACCGGTTGCGGTGACGACTCTTTCGAGCGGGACACCCGGATCATGGCGGCGCTGGGAAGATCCGCCAGTGGGGTCGACTACCTCCATGCGGTGGAAGGTCGCCACGTGCACGTGCGGGCTCTGGCCACGTACTTCGAGACCTACGATCTGCTGCTGACCCCCACGATTGCCGAGCTACCGCCCAAGATCGGTGCATTCGACCTCGCGAAGCCACTGGAAATGGCGTCGGACTTGTTGTTGCGCAGTAGAACCGCCGGTTTGCTTCGGCACACCGGCATCGTCGACCAGATGATCGACGACAACATCTCGTGGATTCCGTACACCCAACTGGCCAACGTCACCGGCCGCCCGGCGCTGTCGCTTCCGCTGCACTGGACGCCCAGCGGACTCCCGATGGGCGCGCACTTCACCGCTCCGCTGGGCGGCGAAGCATTGCTCGTCCAACTGGCCGGACAGTTGGAACGAGCCGTGCCGTGGGCCCACCACTACGCCGATATCGGTCAGCGGGTAGCCCCCAGCTGAGCCTTTCCGAGGATGCCCGACGGCCGTTGCCGCACCTGGCCGTCGACGATGTCGACGACCCCTCCTGCCCACTCGGGATCGGTGTCGGCGGCAGCCTGGGGATCGGCGTGGGCATCGGTGCCCTCCTCGGCGGTCACGGTGATCGAACGCTGCAGTGCCTCCTCGACGCTCATCAGCGAGGTACCGGGCTCGGCGAACACCTCCGTTGCCGCGTTCCCGCGCCGCACCACCATGTCGTGGGTGAGGCTGTCGACCAGCGAGATCACCGTGCCGGGAGGCATGCCGGTGATGATGGCGACGGCGCGCCCCACCAATCCCGTCGGCAACAGCGGCACCGGAATCTGTGCGCGACGCAGACCGGCAACGCTGCCGTACGCCTGCAGCAGCTCCGGGTAGCTCATCGTTTCGGTTCCGCCGATGTCGAACGTTCCCGGGCGTGCGGTGTCGCCGAGGGCGCGGGCGATGATGGCGACCACGTCGACCACGGCGATGGGCTGCACCTGCCTGCGCATCCACGTCGGAATCGGTGTCAGCGGTAGCCGCTCGGTCATGCGACGCACCAACTCGAACGACGTCGATCCCGAGCCCAGGATGATCGCCGCGCGCAGCACGGTGGCGTCGACCGAACTGTCGAGGAACACCTCCTCGACCTGCAGGCGAGAGCGCAGATGATCCGACAACGGGGTGCCGTCGTCGGGGATCAGGCCGGAGAGGTAGACGATCCGGCGCAGGCCGTTGCGCTCGGCGGCGGCGGCCATGGACTGCGCGGCGTGGCGATCCTTCTCGACGAAGTCGCCCTCGTCCATCGAGTGCACCAGGTAGACGACGGCGTCGACATTCTCGGTCGCGGTGTCGAAGGTCTCGTGATCGTCGAGGTCGAAGTGCACTGCGGTGACGCGCGCGCCCCAGGCGAAACGTGATTTCTTGCTCGGATCGCGCATGGCCGCATGCACCTCGTGGCCCTGCTCGAGAAGGACCGGGATCAGCCGGGATCCGATGTATCCGGTTGCACCGGTGACCAGTACTCGCATGAGATTTCTCGTTTCTGTAGGTACAGGCCATACCCGGTCGGGGCAGTCTCACTCCCCGCTGTCGTAGCCAGGTGACAGACTGTGCGGGTGAGTGCGCGCATCAGGAACAACGTCAAGGTCGTGGGGGCTGCCGACGGTCCCGTGGTGATGTTGGCTCACGGCTTCGGATGCGACCAGACGCTGTGGCGCTCGGTGACCGACATCCTGGCACCGAATTTTTCGGTCGTGCTCTTCGATCACGTCGGGTCAGGAGCGTCGGACCCGGCGGCCTGGGATGCCGACAAGTACGCGCCGCTGGAGGCCTACGCCGACGACATCATCGACATCGCCGAGGAACTCGACCTCCGTGACGTCACGTTCGTCGGGCATTCGGTGGCGTCGATGATGGGCGTTCTCGCGGTCCAGGCGGCTCCCGAGCGATTCTCCAAGCTCTTTCTCCTGACGCCGTCTCCGCGATACATCGACGACGGTGACTATCGCGGGGGTTTCAGCCGCGAGGACATCGACGAGCTGCTCGAGTCGTTGGACAGCAATTATCTGGGCTGGTCCGCTTCGATGGCACCGATCGTGGTCAATGCGCCGGATCGGCCGGATCTCGAGAACATGTGGTCCGCGAGCTTCTGCCGAACCGATCCCGAGTGCGCACGGGTGTTCGCCCGCACCACCTTTCTGTCCGACAATCGCGCCGATCTGGCCGGGGTCACCCTGCCCACGATGATCGTTGACTGCGCACGGGATTCGTTGGCTCCGCCGCAGGTCGGCAGATACGTGCACGAACACATCGCCGGCAGCACTCTGCAGACGCTCGACGCCAGCGGGCACTGCCCGCACGTCACCCAACCCGAACAGACCGCCGAGGCGATTGCGGCCTTCGTGAGACCGGCGTAATGCACGAGCTCGACATCGAGGATCTGTACGAGAACGCGCCGTGCGGTTACCTGTCGGTCTATCCCGACATGCGGATCGCGAGGCTGAACGCGACGCTGGCGGGCTGGCTCGGCTTCGAGGTCGACGCCCTGATCGGGACCGACTTCACCCAACTTCTGACCGCCGGTGGCCGCATCCACTACGAGACCCATTTCGGTCCGATTCTGCGGATGTACGGTCAGCTCGACGGCATCGCGCTCGATTTCGTGACGTCCGATCGACGTCGGCTGCCGGTGTTCATGACCGCGAACGTCAAGACCGACGAGTCGGACACGCCGGTGCTCATTCGCATCACCGCGCTCGACGCCAGGGACCGTCGCACCTACGAACGCGAGTTGCTCGAGTCCCGGACGCGAGCAGAGCTGCTGGCCAAGACACTGCAGCGGTCGCTGCTGCCGCCTGCCCTGCTGCCGCCGTCGGGAATGACCGCTGCCGCGCACTATCACGCGGCATCGAGCGACGAGGTGGGTGGAGATTTCTACGATCTGTTCCCGCTGTCGGACGACCGCTGGGGATTCTTTCTCGGCGACGTGTGCGGCAAGGGTGCGTCGGCCGCAGCCGTGACGTCGTTGACGCGGTACACCCTGCGCGCTGCCGCGGTGTACGACCACGACCCGGTCGCTGTACTGCACAATCTGGATTCGGTTCTGCGACAGGAATTCCGCGAGAACAACGCGCAGTTCTGCACGGCGGTGTTCGGGGTGCTCAGTCGTTCGGCCGATGGATTCGAGGTGTGCATGGCCAGTGGCGGTCATCCGCCGCCACTGGTGATGCGCGCCGACGGCAGTGCGCACTACGTCCACATGACGGGCGGGCAACTCGTCGGAATTCTGCGTCATGCGCGCTTCGTGCCTGCCACCGTGACGTTGAGCGCGGGCGACACCCTGATGCTCTACACCGACGGCCTCACCGAGGCCAAGGTGGGCACAGGTCGATACGACGACGAGGGCGCGCTGCTGGAATTCGCGACTGCCCATGCCCCGGCGTCGCCTGCGGCCATCGTCGAGGACCTACGGGTACTGCTGAACAGCTTCGGCGACGGCTTGGCCGACGACGCAGCAGTGATGGCGCTGGGAGTGGCGTCAGTCGAGAGCGGCGAGAGCTGACGCGAGATCGGCGTGCAGCGCGAATTCCTGATCGAGACCCATCAGTTTGATCGGGCGGCTGGTGGTCGGCCCATCGGCGACGACCGAGAAGGCAACGGTGTCTCCGTGGTCCTTCTGCGTCGACGCCAGCACGGTCATGGCAGCCGAGGCCAGAAACGAGACCTTGCTTAGATCGACGATCAGGGCAGCCGGTGTGGTCGAAATCTGTGCTTCGATCGCGGACGACAGCGCGGGGGCCGTGGTGACGTCGAGTTCACCGGCGACCGCGATGACGGCTGCGCGCCCGTCGTTGCTGGACTGGATGGAAAATCCGGCGGTGTTCGTATCGGCTGGCATGTGTGTACTCCTGAATCGTTACCCGACGCGCTCGTCGACGGGGTCTGCGGTCCATTCAATCAGTAGGTCCTACCTGAACGTGACCTGCGTTCCTCTGAGTGCGGGAGCGCCGACCGTCGTGGTCCAGGACGGCACGGCGTCGGGCTCGATTCCAGTGGCCCCGCCGTAGACGACGGCCAAGGTCTGTTGCTCGGTGACCGAGTTCGCGTACGAAGCCGGTACGGGGGAGAGCTGCGGAGCCGGAAGTGACGGAAGGTCCTGCTGCCCGGGGTTTCTCGACGGCACCTGGTACGAGCCGTCGTTGGGGGAGCCGCCCGGGTACTGCGGGAAGTATTCGCCCGCCGAACGGTCGAGGGGGCTGGGGCAGCTCGGGGGACGGTTCTGCTCGAACAGTCGCGGTTCGTCCTGGTTCGGCAGGTACCGCCCCTTCGGGTTGACGAAAGGCATCGAGACGTTGATGCCGGGATACTCGTCACCTTCGCCCAGCAGGATCTTGCCGCGCCTGGCGCCCTCGGCGAACTGACCGACGGTGCACCCGAGAGCGGGGGAGAACTCGGCGAACACCTCGAGTGCTTCGCGGGAATTGGCAGCCAGCCCGATGAGATCGGCAGAGTTGGCATCGAGGAAGTCGGCGGTCGTGCTCGAGGCCGACGTGACCGAGGAGTACAGTGATTCGAGTGCCGGGCGCTTCTCGACGACGGTGTTGCCGGTGGTCCGCAGGTTGTCGAGCGCGTTGATCAGTTCTGGTGCCGCGTCGGCGTAGGTCTGCGAGAAGTCGGCCAGTCCGCGCAGGTCCTCCTGAATGGCCGGAAGCTCGGTGTTGAGCCCGGCAAAGATGTTCTCGAGTCGGTCGATCGTGAGGCCGAGTTCCTCGCCGCGACCGCTCAGACCCTGCGCCAGCGCACCGAGGGTGTTCGACAGGTCCTCCGGCGGCACGGCCTGGAGCAGCGGTAACAGGCCGTCGAGCACCTGTCCGACCTCGATGGCGTTGCCGCTGCGATCCTGCTTCAACACCGTGCCCTCGGTGATCGGCGACCCGGGCCTGCCGTCCGGCAACTCCAACGCGACGTATCGCTCGCCGAACAGTGTCTTCGGCAGCAGTCGCGCGGTGGCGTTCGACGGAATCATCTCGGCCATGTCCGGCTCGATGGCCAACTCCGAGGTCACGACGCCACCGTCCGTCGTCGCCGATCGCACTTCGCCGACGATCATGCCGCGAACCTTGACGTCTGCGTTGCGGGGAAGTGCGTTACCGACGGAATCGGTCTCGAGGGAGACCGTCACGACGTCCTTGAACGTCTTGTTGTACGAGGTGACGCTCCACCCGACGAACATGACGATGAGTACGACGAGACCGATTCCGAGGAGTCGGTTCTGGACCGGTGAGGGGGAGCCGGTCATGGATGAGTCGCAACGACGACAGCAGTCATGTCGCGAACCTTAGTGGTACACAACGTCACACTTACTATCGAAAATTGCTTTGTGAGATGGACCTAGCACTTCGGCAACAATGTGATGCGAGCCACTGGTTCTCAGTCGGCGATCAACTGAGGCGCATGGAACCAGCCGCCCTGTCCGCCTTCACGCTGACGGCCGATGACGTATCGACCCGGAGCGATTCCGGTGGCTCCGTGTTCGGGGTGAATGAGGTACGCCGTCTGCGAGTTGGCCAGAATTCCCAGGGCGAGACCTCGGACGTCGTGGACTGGACTGAGCCACGTGCAGATGCCGCCGTCGGCGACCAGGCTGTGCGGGTTGCCGCCCGCAGCGCTGCGCAGCAGTTCGATTCCAGTCAAGGGCACATCCTCGCGACGGGTCTGCTCGGTGGGGACGACTATGCCGTCGAGCAGTACGTACGGTACGACGATCAGATCGCCCTGGGCTTGCAGGCCGTCGATGACGGGCACGGAGATCTCCTTGTCGAGATAGTCGAATACGTCGAGGCCGGTGATTTCGGTCAGTGCGGACAGCGTGATGTTCGAGTTCATGTTTGTCACCTTGGGTGTGTTGTAAGGGTGTGTGGTCGGGGTGTGCGGTCAGGTTCTGCGGAGTAGTCGGCCGTAATCGGCTCCGGCCAGACCGTAGGTCCAGCCCGCGGCATCGACCGCGGACGAGAACGCCCCGGGGACGCGAAGCCCGTAGCGTCGGCGCTCCCCGTCTCGTTCGCGAGAGCCGTTGACGGCAAGCAGTATTCGACCCTCGTCTCCCCAGCCTGCGGGGGTGGCGAACAGTTGCAGGGTGCAGCCGGGGTTACCCGGGTCGTCGTCGGTGTCGACCAGTCGCAAACCGGCCTGGTCCAGATAGGAATCCCAGCCGATCCGTTCGATGGCGCTTCGCCGAATCTCGACGTTGCGTTCGACGGTGATGCGTTCGACCGTCGGATCGTGGATCACCCAGCCGGGAATCACTGTCCCGTTCAGGACATGGACACCGCTGCCGTCGCCGAACTCGACCGCGGGGGAGGTCGAATGATGCAGTCGCACTTCGCCGTGCACCGGATCGGGAATCGGTTCGGTGTGCAGAGCCGTCGGCCGTTCGGACATCACTGCGATGTCGTCGAACGCCCACCACCATCCCGTCGACTCGATGAGTGCGGATTGAATGTCGAGAAGCTCGTTGTCCTCGCGGCCGAACGTCATGAGGCCGAAAGAGCGATAGATGTCGTAGTAGGCGACGCGATGGGCTTCTTGTTGTCCGTACCAGCTGACGGTGCCGAAGGGGCGCGGAGCGAGGGTTCGGACAGCCGTGGCCACACCATCGAAGAGGCTGGTGTGCAGAGACTTTCGTACGGTTCGGCGAATGATCGGATCGGGACTGATGCCGGCGCGGGCCGCGTCTGTCGGTGAGCGGCGTACGACATCGATACGCGCCTGCAGATCGCGCTGTGCATTGTTGTCGGAGTAATGGTACTGCTGTGGCCATTCGATCTGTCGTCGATCGATTCGCTGGTCCATCCGTCGGCGTGAACTCGACAGCAGTGTTGCGATGAGGGAGCCTGCACCTGCGTTGTCCGCTATCGGTCGAGATGTCATGAATTCGGCGGCGGCTGCAGGCGATGCCACCCACACGAATTGCGGCTCAGGACGACCCGATTTTCGATACAGCTGTGCCACAGCAGATTCCGCGGCTGTTCTGTCGGAGGGACCGGCCTTCAGGCCGTAAGCGAGCCATCGATCGCGTTGCGCGCAGATTGCGCGAATGCTCTTGGCATAATCTTCGGGATTGTCACTGAATGTGCCGCGACGGGGAAATGTCGACGGCATCGGCACGGCGCTCACGTGAGGGAGGCGGTGTCCGCCTTTCCGGTTGTCATGAAGAAAAGAGTGACACGAGAATGGGATGAGCGCAAGGCACACGTGCACGAAACTTCGTAGCAGGGGTCGAGGTGTCTTTTGGTCGTTCCTGCAGGCTCCACTCCTACCCGCTCACGTGGGTCAGCCGCGCGAGCGGAGAATCAACTGGGCCGCGCTGATGTCGTCGATGACGAGGTCGGTGATCAGTCCGCCGCGCAGCGCGGCGGTGAGAGCATCGAGTTTCGACGCTCCGGCGACGATGCAGACTCGGCGTGGCACCACCTTGAGTCGGTCGAGGCTCGGTCCACTCGATCTGTCGTTCAACGCAATTCGATCGTGGCTGCCGTCGGAACGCAGAAACACGGTGGCAATGTCCCCGACGACGCCGTCGCGCTGTAGCTCGGCTCGATCCTCGCGCTCGAGATAGCCGGCGCTGTAGACGTGACTAGGAACGGCACTGCTCATGACACCGATGCTGAACACGGCGAGGTTCATCCGGTCCTGCAGTTCCAGTACTCGCTTGATGCTCCGCTCGCGCCACAGGTGTCGGCGGGTTTCGGGGTAGTCGAAGAATGCGGGAACCGGAAAGCCCTGCGCCACAGCGCCGTAGGCGTCGGCGAAAGTTCGGACGATGTCGGTGGCGTAGGAGACCCCGGTGGTGCGGGTGTTCGCTGCGCCGTTGAGTTGCACGACGGTCGAGTTGTGGGTTCGTTTGGGTGCGAGCTTGCGACTGACGGCGCTGACGGTGGTTCCCCACGCGACGCCCATCACCATGTCCGACTCGAAGAACGACGTCAGCAATCGGCCTGCGAAGGTGGCGACGCGGTCCAGGCGCTGCAATTCGTCGACGGTTTCCGACACGGGGACGACATGTGCACGAATGTCGTACAGATCGGCGAAAGCCCGCTCGATTCGTGGTGCCTGACCGAGAGGGGTGGAGATCTTGATTTCCACCAGTCCCGATGCCCGCGCGAACGTGATGAGCCGGGACACCGTCGAACGAGATACGCCCAGCTCACGGCCGATCGCCGCCATCGTCATGTCCTGGAAGTAGTAGAGGCGCGCTGCCTGGGTGGCATGGCCGGTCCGCAGATCCGATTCGGGTGCGATGCGTTGGTCCGTCACCATCGCCAGTGTACGACCGCTTTGCACATATGTGCATCAGCTGTGCAACGCAGTGCAGGCCGTCTACCGTGGCAAACAGCACGCAATGTGGCGTGCATCACCAACTTTGCGGAGGCTACACAATGGCTCGTAAGGAACCGGAATGGGGACTACCGGCGCACATGGCTGCCGAGTTCGCCGGAACCATGATTCTCATTCTGTTCGGCGTCGGCGTCGTCGCGCAGGTCGTCTCGGGCGGTGAATCGGGAAGTCTCGGAGACCACGACTCGATCGCCTGGGCCTGGGGGCTCGGCGTGATGTTCGGCATCTACGTCGCGGGTCGGATCACCGGCGCGCACCTCAACCCCGCGGTCACGATCACGTTCGCACTCTTCCGCGGATTCAGCTGGAAGATGGTTGCGCCGTACATCCTCGCGCAGACCGCAGGTGCCTTCGTGGCCGCTCTGCTGGTGCGCTGGAACTACAACGACATGATCAACGCAGTGGACCCCGGGCACACCACCGCCACCCAGACGATCTTCTCGACGCTTCCCGGTAACGGAACTCTGCCGGTCAGCGTGTCCTCGGCACTGATCGACCAGATCATCGGTACCGCGATCCTGCTGTTCCTCATTGTGGCCGTGACCGATTCGCTCGGCACCGCGCCGATGGCCAATATGGCACCGCTGATCGTCGGCCTCATCGTCGTCGCCATCGGTTTCGCGTGGGCCACCAACGCCGGCTACGCGATCAATCCGGCCCGAGATTTCGGACCTCGCCTGGCGTCGTACATCACCGGATACGGTGGAGCCTGGCGAGATCAATACGGCGGCCTGTACTTCTGGGTCCCGATCGTCGGACCTCTCGTAGGCGGACCGATAGGAGTGTTCCTGTACGACCTGCTCATCGGAAAGAACCTACGCAAACAAGAAGGTTCGACGCCTGAGCCGCCATCACGACTCCCAGCAGACACCCAGACCACAGGAGAGAAGCCATGACCGAGTTCGCAGGAAAGTACGTCGCCGCGATCGATCAGGGAACCACGTCTTCACGCTGCATGATCTTCGATCACGCGGGCACCGTCGTCGCGGTCGATCAGAAGGAACACCAGCAGATCTTTCCGCAGGCCGGTTGGGTCGAGCACGACGCGTCGGAGATCTGGGACAACGTGCGGGCTGTTGCGGCCGGTGCCATGGCCGCAGCGGATCTGACGCGCGAGGACATCGCCGCCGTGGGTATCACCAACCAGCGCGAGACGGCGCTGGTGTGGGATCGCGCGACGGGCAAGCCGATCTACAACGCCATCGTCTGGCAGGACACCCGTACCGATCGCATCGCCACCGCGCTGGGCGGCGGCGACGCCAACAAGTACACCGCCAAGACCGGTCTGCCCCTGGCCACCTACTTCTCCGGCCCCAAGATCAAGTGGATCCTCGACAACGTCGACGGTGCACGGGCGAAAGCCGAAGCGGGAGAACTGTGTTTCGGAAACATGGACACCTGGGTGCTGTGGAACATGACCGGCGGTGTCGACGGCGGGTTGCATTACACCGATCCGACCAACGCCTCACGCACCCTGCTGATGGATCTCGACTCCCTGCAGTGGGACGAGAGCATCTGTGCAGACATGGGCATTCCGATGTCGATGCTGCCCGAGATCCGCTCGAGCTCCGAGGTGTACGGAACCGGCCGTGAGCGCGGACCGTTCAGTGGAGTGCCGATCGCCGGAATCCTCGGCGATCAGCAGGCAGCGACCTTCGGGCAGGCCTGCCTGTCTCCCGGTGAAGCCAAGAACACCTACGGCACAGGCAATTTCGTGCTTCTCAACACCGGTACCGAAAAGGTGATGAGCAAGAACGGTCTGCTGACCACGGTCTGCTACAAGATCGGCGACCAGCCGACGGTGTACGCGCTCGAAGGTTCCATCGCCGTGACGGGCTCGTTGGTGCAGTGGCTGCGCGACAACCTGGGCATGATCTCCTCGGCCGCGGACATCGAGACCGACGCACGGTCGGTGGACGACAACGGCGGTGCCTACTTCGTCCCCGCCTTCTCCGGTCTGTTCGCACCGCACTGGCGATCGGACGCCCGCGGTGCCATCGTGGGATTGACGCGCTTCGTCAACAAGGGCCACCTGGCGCGTGCCGTCCTCGAAGCCACCGCGTATCAGACGCGTGAGGTGATCGAGGCCATGAACGCCGACTCCGGCGTCGATCTCGAGGTGCTCAAGGTCGACGGCGGCATGGTGGTCAACGAACTGCTGATGCAGTTCCAGTCCGACATCCTGAACGTGGATGTGGTCCGTCCCGTCGTGGCCGAAACCACTGCTCTCGGAGCGGCTTACGCCGCCGGACTGGCCGTAGGCTATTGGGAGAGCGAAGACGACATTCGCCAGAACTGGGCCGAGGACAAGACATGGACCCCGTCCATGGACGAAGACCAGCGGGCGAAGTTGTACGCCGGCTGGAAGAAGGCAGTAACACGAACTCTCGATTGGGTTGATGAAGAATGAGTTCCACCACAACGGCCATGAGTCCTCAGGCACGCGCAGATGCGCTGGCGAGGATGGAAGCCGAAGAGCTCGACATTCTGGTGATCGGCGGCGGCGTCGTCGGTGCCGGAACTGCGCTGGACGCCGTGACCCGCGGATTGAAAGTGGGTCTGCTCGAAGCGCGTGACTACGCGGCCGGCACGTCCAGCCGCTCGAGCAAGCTCTTCCACGGCGGTCTGCGCTACCTCGAGCAGTTCAACTTCGCGTTGGTGTTCGAGGCGCTCAAGGAACGTTCGCTGGTACTGAACAAGCTGTGCCCGCACCTCGCTCGCCCGGTACCGTTCATCTATCCGCTCGAGAAGGTGATCGACCGTCCGTACGTCGGGCTCGGCATCGGCGTGTACGACGTCATGGGTGCCGGACGCGGCGTCCCGAGTCATCACAAGCACCTCGGCAAGAAGAAGACGCTCGAGTCCTTCCCGTCGGGCAAGCGCTCGGCGATCCGCGGTGCGGTGAAGTTCTACGAGGGCCAGGTCGACGACGCCCGGCACACGATGATGCTCGCTCGTACCGCGGCCGCCTACGGCGCGTTGTGCGCCAACAGCACTCGCGTCACGGGCTTCCTTCGGGAGGACGACAAGGTCGTCGGCGTCGTGGCGAGCGACCTGGAAACGGGCCGTTCCTTCGAGGTGCGGGCCAAGCAGGTCATCAACGCCGCCGGGGTGTGGACCGACGAGGTGCAGCAGATGGTCGGTGGCCGTGGACAATTCCAGGTTCGCGCCTCCAAGGGGGTGCACCTGGTGGTGCCGCGCAACCGCATCAACAGTGCCACCGGCATCATCACGCGGACCGAGAAGAGTCTGCTGTTCGTCATCCCGTGGGGTAGTCATTGGATCATCGGGACCACCGATACCGACTGGAAGCTCGACCTGGCTCACCCGGCCGCGAGCCAGAGCGACATCGACTACATCCTGGGCCACGTGAACAAATTGCTCGCCGATCCGTTGGACCGCACCGACGTCGTCGGCGTGTATGCCGGACTGCGCCCGTTGCTGTTCGGCGAATCCGATTCCACCAGCACCCTGTCCCGGGAACATGCGGTGTCCAGCCCGGTCCGCGGACTGACGGTCATCGCCGGTGGCAAGTACACCACCTATCGCGTGATGGCCAAGGACGCAGTCGATTCCGCGGTGCACGGACTCGAACGCACGGTACCGAAGTGCGTCACCGAGGACATTCCGCTCGTCGGTGCGGACGGCTACCTCGGCGCGTTCAACTCCCGCGCTCTGACGGCCGAACGCACCGGTATGCGCGTCTCACGCGTCGAGCATCTGCTCGGCCGGTACGGCACTCTGATGGGTGAGCTGCTGGACTTGATCGACGCCGATCCAGAGCTCGGAAAGCCTCTCGAGAGTGCGCCGGAGTACTTGAAGGCAGAGGTGGTCTATGCGGCCAGTCACGAAGGCGCGCAGCATCTCGACGACATTCTGACCCGTCGGACCCGAATCTCGATCGAGGTTCCCGATCGTGGTGAAGCGGCGGCCATCGAGGTGGCTCGTCTGGTTGCACCCATCCTCGGGTGGGACGATCAGCATGTTGCCGAGGAAATCGAGCACTACCGGCTTCGCGTTCTGGCAGAACGCGATTCGCAGGAGCAGCCCGACGACGACACCGCCGATGCAGCTCGACTCGGAGCACCGGACGTGCGCGCCGGGGTGAGCTGAAACGAACAATGGCGGCAGTCCTCGTGACGAGGACTGCCGCCATTGTCGGCTGTTGCGGGGTCAGCCCTGCAGCAACGTGAACGAGTGTTCGCGAATCAGAATCGACGGCCCGCCTGCCTCGTATGCCTGATCGGGGTCGCTCGAGGTCGACTGAGTCCAATGTCCCTTCGGCAGAGTGAATTCCACGGTGCCGGGCGAGGCGTTGACCATCCACGCGAACGACGCATCGGACTCACCAGCGCGCATGAGGACCAGAATGCTGTGCGCATTGCCGTCCGACCAATCCTCGTCGGAGAGCTTCTCGCCGTCGGCGCGGTAGAAGTCGACGGTGTCCGGTCCGGCTCCTTCCTCGTCGGAATCGCTGTCGTGGCGGAACCACGTGGGGCGCAGAGCCGGGTGTTCGTCGCGTAGAGCGATCAAGTGGGTGGTGAAGTCGATGAGGTCCTGATCGGCTGTGCTCCAGTCGAACCAGGAGACCTCGTTGTCCTGGCAGTAGGCATTGTTGTTGCCGTTCTGTGTCCGGCCGAGCTCGTCGCCGCCGAGGATCATCGGCACGCCGGCCGAGAGCAACAGCGTCGCAAGGTGATTGCGCTGCTGGCGGGCCCGGAGTGCGTTGACGCCCTCGTCGTCGGTCGGGCCCTCGGCTCCGCAACCCCACGAACGGTTGTCGGACTCGCCGTCCTGACTGTCCTCGCCGTTCTCCTCGTTGTGCTTGTCGTCGTAGGAGTTCAAGTCGGCCAATGTGAAGCCGTCGTGTGCGGTGATGAAGTTGACGCTGGCCAACGTGGGACGACGAGTGCTCTCGTAGACGTCCGGGCTGCCGGTGACGCGCTGCGCCAGGGCCGGAAGCGCGCCGCTTTCGCCGCGCCAGAAGTCACGAACGTCGTCGCGGAACTTGCCGTTCCACTCCGACCAGCGGGCCGGGAAGCCGCCCACCTGGTAGCCCTGGGTGTCCCACGGTTCGGCGATGAGTTTGACAGGTGCGAGCGTCGGGTCCTGGTGTACCAGGCTCAGGAATGCGCTGTGCACGTTCAGGTCCGAGTCCTGACGCGTCAGCGTGCTGGCGAGGTCGAAGCGGAACCCGTCGACGTGCATCTCGGTCACCCAGTAGCGCAGCGAGTCCAGGATCAGTGCCAGGGCAGCGGGGTGGCCGACGTTGAGACTGTTGCCGGTGCCGGTGGTGTCGTAGTACGCGCTGCGGTCCTCGTCGACCAGACGGTAGTGCGAGCCGTTGTCGATTCCCTTGAGCGAGAGCGTCGGTCCGAGGTGATTGCCCTCGGCGGTGTGGTTGTAGACGACGTCGAGAATGACCTCGATGCCGTTCTCGTGCATGGCCTTGACCAATGTCTTGAACTCGTCCACCTGGCCGCCGGTGTCGCCGCTGCTGCTGTACTCGTTGTGCGGTGCGAAGAAGCCGATGGAGTTGTAGCCCCAGTAGTTCCGCCGCCCCTCCTCGAGCAGATGCGAGTCCTGAACGAACTGGTGGATGGGCAGCAACTCCACCGCGGTGACGCCGATGCGCTTGAGATGTGAGATCGCGGCGGGATGCGCCAGACCGGCGTAGGTACCCCGAATATCCTCGGGCACATCGGGATTGGTGGCAGTGAAGCCCTTGACGTGCACCTCGTAGACGACCGTGCGATCGAGTGGTGTGCGCGGTGACTCGTCGCCGGACCAATCGAAGTTCGACTCCACGGCAACGGAATACGGCATGTGGGGGGCCGAGTCCTCGTCGTTGCGGGTCTCCGGCTCGGCGTGGAGGTGGCTGAACACCGATTCGTTCCAGTCGACCTGACCGGTGATGGCGGTGGCATACGGGTCGAGGAGCAACTTCGCGGAGTTGTGCCGCAGCCCCGACGCGGGATCCCATGGACCGTCGACGCGCAGTCCGTAGCGTGTACCTGGCGTGACGTCGGGAACCAGATCGTGGAAGACGTGGCCGGTACGCAGCGTCAACGGTGTTGTACTGCGCTCTGTTCCGTCTTCGTTCAGCACGACCACGGACACCGAGTCCGCGGTTTCGGAGTAGACGGCAAGGTTGGCACCGTCGTTCGACAGACGCGAGACGCCCAAGGGATACGGGAGACTTGATGAGAGGGGCATGCTCGCGGCAGTACCCCCGTGGGGGATCAGCGAAACGCCTGCATACCGGTCGTTCGGCTAGTATCGATGCCGAGATCGCGCCCGCCGGACTGGAGCGGAACGACAGTACGAAGGACGAGGCGATGAATTCCCCACAACCCGATGGCAGTTCGGCCCAGCTGGACGAGCTGTTCCCGGGTGACAACGCCACCGACGCGCGATTCCGGGAACTGGACTGGGCGGCGACCGATCTGGGGCCGGTGGAGAGTTGGCCGCAGGAGTTGGTGACGGCCGTCCGCACCGTCATGCCGTCGACGATCCCGATGCTGATCTGGTGGGGCCCGCATCTGGTGCAGATCTTCAACCACACGTACACCGATTTTCTCGGGGACAAGTTTCCGCAGGCCGCAGGTCAGCGGGCCAGCGAGAGCTGGCCCGAGATATGGGACGACGTCGGCGTTCTCTGCGCGCACGTGGTCGAGGACCGCAAGCCCGTGCACGGCGTTCGGCAGCTGTTCGTCATGAATCGGTTCGGCTACCCCGAGGAGACGTACTGGACCTTCTCGTACAGCCCGATCTTCGGGGCCGGACGGACGGTACTCGGCGTGTTCGTCGCCACGACCGAGGTCACGATGCAGGTACTCGGCGAACGCCGCATGCACGCGCTGCTCGCCCTGGGCTCACTGACGGGTGACGGCGCCGAGGGGCCGGTAGGCATCTGCCGCGCCGCGGTCGAGACGCTGGGTGACGAGGCCCGCGAGTTTCCCCTCGTGGTGGCCTACCTGCGCCGCGACCTCGCCGAAGACGGGCAGCTCGATCACATCGCGACCTCGGGCGCACTCGGCTGCGACGACGCGACCTGGGACCTTGCCGACGTTCTCGAAGTGTGCGACGGACGCGTTCCCTGTTCGACGGTCGAGATTGCCGGATCCGTCGCGCAGGCGGTCATCGTTCCGCTGACGCTCGCGGGACATGCTCAGCCCATCGGAGCCCTGTTGGTCGGAGTCGACGAATTTCGCGCCCGCGACGACTCCGTCGTGTCCTTCTCGATCGCGGTGGCCGAGCGGGTGTCCACGGCCCTGACCGCCTCGCATGCTTTCGAGATGGAAAGGCGACGCGTCGCGGCACTCGCCGAAGCCGACGAGGCGAAGACACGGCTGCTCGAGAACGTCGGACACGAGTTCCGCACGCCGCTGACCTTGCTCGCCGGCCCGTTGGATTCGGTGCGTGAGAGTGTCGACTCGACGCTGACCGACGTCGATCGTGAGTCCTTGGACGTCGTTCACCGCGCCTCGACTCGACTGCGTCGACTGGTCGACGATCTCCTGGACGTGGTCAGTGCCGATGCCGGTCAGCTGCGTCCCCGTCTCGAACCCACCGACCTCGGAGCGGTGACGCGCGACTGCGCGTCGCTGTTCGAGGCGGTGGCGTCGGGCAAGGGTCTCGAGCTCGTGGTCGACGTAGCCGACGATGTCGTCGTCCTCACCGACGGTGAGATGTGGACGAAGATCGTGTTCAACCTCGTCGCGAACGCCGTCAAATACACGCCGGTCGGTCGGATCTCCGTGCGCCTGCGTACCGACAGCGACGTGGTCCGCCTGGTCGTGGCCGATACCGGCCTCGGGATCCCCGCAGAGGACCTGCCGCTGATCTTCGATCGATTCCATCGAGTCGAACGATCGGGTGCCCACAGCATCGAAGGATCCGGTATCGGACTGGCGCTGGTATCGGACCTGCTCACCGTCTTGCGCGGCCGCATCGACGTCGAGAGCGAGGCGGGCCGTGGCAGTACCTTCACGGTCGTGGTTCCGCGCCTGCCCGCCGAGGCGGCTGCAGCCGTCGAACGGCCGGCCGCCCCCGCCGATTCGGTGTCGGCGATCTTCGCCGCGAGCGACTCGATGACGGTGACCACCGAGCGTGCGGACATTCTTCTCGTCGAGGACAACGTCGACATGCGTAACTACCTGGTGCGCCTGCTGACCGGCGAGGGCTGGTCCGTCACCACCGCGGGCGACATCGAGACCGCACTCGGCAGCGCTCGATCGACGATGCCTGGCCTCGTGCTCTCCGACGTTCTGCTGCCCGGACGCAGCGGTCTGGAACTCGTGGACGAGATCCGTCGCGACGACGCCTTGCAGCGGGTGCCGGTGATCCTGCTGACCGCGCGAGCGGGAACCGACTTCGTGCTCGACGGGCTCGGGCGCGGGGCCGACGACTACATCGTCAAACCGTTCCACGACCGAGAATTGGTGGCTCGAATTCGAGTGCACCTCGAACTCTCGCGCATGCGCGAACAACTGATCCAGGAAAGCGGCAACGAGGCCGCGACACTACGGACTGCACTCGACACCCGCGGATCCATCGGCCGAGCCGTCGGAATCCTGATGTCGGTGTACCGCATCGACGCAGACGCTGCCTTCACGCAGCTGACCGAGCTCTCGCAGAACACCAACCGCAAGACCCGCGACTTGGCGGCGATGATCGCCGACGATTTCACCGCCGGGCTCGACCGAGAGCGTCAGTGATTGCGGCGGTAGTTCTCTCGCTCGCGTTCCATCTCGGCCATCTTCTTCGGGCTCTTCAGATCGGCCGGTAGCCCGTGGATCTCGAGGCGTCGAGCGCGGTTCTGGTCCATGTAGGCGGCGGTGTAGAACAGCGCGAGCAGCAAACTGAGCAACACCATCGACGCGCGTAGCCAGATCGCTCCCGGAAACAGAACGAAGAATCCGATGAAGATCGGCAGGAACGGGATCATCGACCGCAGGATGTGACGTGGTGTCGCTCCTGGGCCGACGAGGTCGCGTCGAACCCAATCCTGCATGGAGTCAGGCAGTTTGCGGCCGAGGACGGCGTAGCCCAGCCACTGACCGAAGCGCGGGCGGGTGCGGGTAGAACGAGTGTTCACGACAGTGCTCCTGCTGCGATGGCCGCGTCGTTGACGCGGGTGAGGACGCGTCGTAGTTCGTCGAGTTCGGCGAGTGACGCTCCGAGTTTCGAAACGACGGTGGGTGGAATTTTCTCCGCTTTCTTGCGAAGCGCGGCCCCGGCCGGGGTGAGCGCGACGAGTAGAACGCGCTCGTCCTCGGCGCTTCGATTGCGGGTGAGCAACCCCATCGACTCCAGACGCTTGAGAAGCGGCGAGAGGGTGGGGGAGTCGAGTTGCAGGGCCGATCCGATGGATTTGACCGACATCGGCGATTCGCCCCACAGCGCCAGCATCACCAGATACTGCGGATGCGTCAGTCCCATCGGCTCGAGCAGTGGCCGATACACCGACAGCACGGCGCGGTTGGCGACGGCGAGCGCGAAGCAGACCTGGCGGTCGAGCGCGAGTGGATCTTCGGTGGTCGTCACGATGCCCAGGCTACCAGTATTGGTTAGTGCACTAACTATTAGTGAACGAAGCGATGCGGTGAAATTGGAACTGGATGCCCGAAAAGCGTTGCAAAGAAGGGTGAATGCTCGTGCAGTGATGTGTTGCCAGAGTCCCGGTCGGTCCGAATCGGGTGGATGTTCGTAGGGCGTTCCATCCGGTCGGTTGCTGTGCAATGCTCCATGCAATTCGCCGTTCCCCTGTGACAAATCCCGAGAGGATCGCCATGCGTCGTCGACGCATCTTCACCACGTTCGCCGTCGCCGCCGCGCTGTGCGTGTCCTCGGTCGGCATTGTCTCCGCCGATCCTGCCGTCTCGGCCGCCCGCATCGTCGATACCGTGATCGCGTCCGACACCCTGCGCACGCTGAGTGTGGAATCGCCTGCGATGGGGGCCGTTGTCGAGGTGCAGGTGCTGACTCCGGCAGCGAAGACCGGATCGCGGCCGACGTTGTACATGCTCAGCGGAATCGGCGAAGAGGATCCGAACAACAGCATGTGGCTCCGCAAGGGCGGAGCGGCCGAATTCTTCGCCGACAAGAACGTCAACGTCGTGCTACCGCTGGCCGGACCGGGCAGCTTCTACACCGACTGGCAACGGGACGATCCGAAACTCGGCCGCTATCAATGGGAAACGTTCCTGACCGAAGAGCTTCCTCCGCTGATCGACGCGTCTGTGGACGGCAACGGACGCAACGCGATTGCCGGACTGTCGATGGGGGCACAGTCGGCCATGATGCTGGCCGCACGTAATCCCGATGTCTACTCCGGGGTGGCGTCGTACAGCGGGTGTTTCGCCTCCTCGGAGCCCATGGGGCAGGCGAGTATCCGCGCGATCGTCGGAGCATTCGGCGGAAATGCCGACAACATGTGGGGCGGTCCTCTCGATCCTGCCTGGGCGCAACATGATTCGGTGGTCAATGCCGAAAGCCTGCGCGGCACCGACGTGTACGTGTCGGTGGGAACGGGAGCACCGGGTCGCCACGAAAGTTTCGACAGCGCGTCGGCGCTCGACGTGGTGGTGGTCGGTGGTCTCATCGAGGTGGGCGCGAACTACTGCACCCATCGACTTGCGGATCGACTGAGCCAGTTGAACATTCCCGCCACGTTCGACTTCACCGAGACCGGAACCCATTCGTGGCCTTACTGGGTGGAGCAACTGCCCAAGAGTTGGCCCACGCTGGCGGGATCGCTCGGGATCTGAGCTCACCCGCGGTTGGTGTCGCGAAAGTCCTTGGGGGTGCAGCCGAAGCGGGCCCGGAAGGCACGGCTGAAGTGCGCCGGGTCGGTGAATCCCCAGGACGCCGCCAGGGCTCCGATGGTGGTGCGGGAATTCTGGGGTTCGCACAGAGCGCGTTTGACGCCGTCGAGTCGCTGCATCCAGATCCATTCACTGGCGGTGCACGGTTCACCGGCGAACGCTCGATGCACCGTACTCAGCGACAAGTGCAGCGAGGCTGCCACTTCCGTCACGGTCAGATCCGGATCTCGCAGCCGCGCGGTCATCGCACGCTTGATTTCGCCCAGCCGTTCGGAGGCTGCGTAGGGCGCAGGCTTTTCGACACCGGTCAGCCCCACCAGACCTGCGACCAGGATGTACTCGACGCTCTGCGACACGGCCTCGGCCGACGCGGTACTCATGTCGGCGTCGTCCATGATCGACGAGATCATGCTCACGAGCAGTTTCCCTGCGCCTTGCCGTCCGGACACCGCCCGCGCGGTCAGCGAACCCGTGTCCCGGACGAGCGTTCGCAGTGTTGCGCCGGGGAGCATCAGCACGTACTGGGCAAACGGGTCGTCGAAGCGAAGACTGTACGGCCGGGTGGTGTCGTAGAGCGCGAAGTCTCCCGGTTGCAGGACCGCCGTTCGGTCGTCCTGGACGACGAACCCGGTCCCCGACGTCTGGACGCTGACCAGGAAGTAGTCGTCACTGGTTCGGGAGATACCTGCGGGCGTTCGTAGGACGGTCTGAGCTGTCGCAGATACCCGCGACAATCCGAGGGTCGCAAGTCCGGTCGACTCGATATGCCCGGTGATGGCTGACGCGTTCTCTGGAATCGTGCACTCGAGATCGACGTACGTCCGACTCACCGCAGCGGTCCAGAAATCGACGCTGTCGGCCAGATCGACGGAGTCGGTGCGCAGCGGATCGGCCATGTCAGGTACCTCCCGTCTCCTCACAGGGTAGAACGCTCCGCAGCGGTACGCAGTAGACCCGTGCGGTCGTGGCAGCCGAAATACTCGAAGTACTGCTCGTCCGCCGCCGCGACGGTCACCTCGTGATAGAGCCTGAGGGAGGCCGCGGGCCCCATCGTCGACAGATACTTCAGCGCGGCACCGAAGATGGCGACATGCGTCGGATGCGACTCGGCCCACGCTTCGAGGTCGCTCAGGCTGCGCCACCAACTCATGCCGAACGACTTGTCGGTATCGGTGCCGTTGTCGTCGACCACGGTCATGTACCGGTTGGCGAAGCAGCCGATGGCCAGTCCGTCGTCGCGAAGAAAGTCCATGCCGGCGCGCAACACCGGTTCGACGTCCCGCAGGTACATCTCTCGTTCGGACCCGGCCGTATCGGCCCAATCCTGCCCGGATCGGATGAGGCAGAGGTTCTCCTGCGGCACAATTGTGACTCTGTCGCCGTCGCGTACGACCTGAGGCTTCCCGCCGGGAGCAAGTGAGTCGTTCTGCGACAGGGGGATTCGATCCCGGACCCCACCCCAGTAGGCATGTTCCTCGATGGAACCACTGAGCGAATCCGTCAGAGTGGCAACACCTTCCATGCGGCCGATGGAGGAGAAGAGTGTCTCGTATCGGTCGACGGTCGGTCTGATGATTTCGACGAAGCGGCCTCCGACGCTGGTCCAGTGCCGACCGACGGTATCGAACCAGCGGTCGAACACTGCGACGTCGTCCCAGTAGCCGATGAACACCGTCGTGTCGATGCCCTCCTCGTCGGTGTAGCGGGCTCGGTCCCTTCGGGAGGGACCCTCGTCACCCCACGGGGAAGCGTCGGGCATGCCCTGTATTCCGAAGTAGCCCATCACGACTCGTTCGGTGGATACCGGAAAGCGGGCGACGTACGACGGGAAGGGTGGCTGGTAGCCCTCGGGTGTGCGACGCGGACACGACCGGGGAACGACGAGATGGGCGGGAATTGCCGACTCGAGTTCAGACACGAGCGGCGCCCTCGTCGAGAGCGAGCTGCTCGGTGATCTCCAGACGTAGCTCGGCCGCGACGTCCTCGGTGAAGTCGTAGCGCGTATTCGCATAGGGCTGCGTCCCCTGAACGACGCGGTCGCCCGGAGTCTTGTTGAGCCACAACCGTGTCACGTCGGGACGGGAGTAGTGGCCGGCCGGGTCGGCGGCGGCCTTGGCGATCGAAATGAGGCTGGTGTCGATGTCGGCGTAGACGATGCCTTCCGCGTCGGGTGCGAGCGGCTCGTGCATCAGTTGGCCGTCGGGCGCGAAGATGCGGGCATGACCGCCGCCTGCGGTGAGCATCGCGCGCTTGGCGTCGTCGGTGCACATGATGTCGATCATCTCGGGGGAGACGGTCGCGCAGGGGCTGATGACGAAGCAGCCGCCTTCGACGGCGTAGATGCGGCTGGCAGCGGTGTTGACCTCCGGCCCGAGGGCATAGGCCGCGCCGGTGTAGAGCGAGAAGCTGGGCCAGGCACCGATGTGCACCTGCTCGTTCTGGGCGTACATCGCGTACTTCGACAACGGTTGCAGGTGCTCCCAGCAGCACAGTGCGCCGACGCGTCCGAGGTCGGTGTCGTATACCGACAGGTCGGAGCCGTCACCTTCGCCGTACACGGTGCGTTCGACGTGAGTCGGCTTGAGCTTGCGGCGCATCGCGACGGTCTTGCCTTGGGCGTCGATGATCCACTGCGCGATGTAGAGGCTGGCCTTGTATCGCTCGCTCAGGCCCATCACGACCATGATGTGATTGTCCTTGGCGGCCTGCGCAATTCGAGCCGCCTGCGGTGTTCCGTACTCGAGTGAGTTGTCGAAGTAGCGCTGCGTGAACTGAAACCCCCAAGCCGGTGCGTCGAGCCAGATGTACCAGGGATAGCCGGGCAGGTAGGTCTCGGGAAATGCGATGAGCTCGGCTCCGGCGCGGGCCGCGTCCTCGATCAGGCCGATCGCCTTGTCGATAGACGCGTCGAGATCGAGAAATACCGGCGCGGCCTGGACTGCTGCGGCGCGAAACTGGTGGTGTGTCATTGCGGGCCTTTCGTATGGGAGGGCACCAGTTTTGCCTGCTGAGAGGCCGATGGATGGCCTCGAAGTGTCGGAATAGTTGACTCTCCGTCGCATGCCAGGGCGGTGAAACACGGCGGTAACCGGGGCCCGGTGTGTCGACACATATTCGTCATACCGACTCGTTGGCTCGGGGCTGAGAACGGTGCGCATCTGCCGCACAATGTGTGCGCGATCACACAAGACCTTCTCGCCTGTCCGGGCGCAGTCTGGACCGGACACGCCACAGGTGCCGCGATCGGCACCCGAGAAGGAGCCAACACACATGACTGCAGTCCAGGAATCGGCCGCACCGTCGTTGCCGACCGACACCGCCACCGAGCTCTACATCGCGGGGCAGTGGCACGGCGCTTCCGACGGAGGCACGTTCACCGATATCAACCCCACGACGGAACAGCCGTTGGCCGAGGTTGCTGCGGCCACGGCATCGGATGTGGACGCAGCGGTACGCGCAGCGCGTGCTCAGCTGGGTGGGGAGTGGGGCGCAACCCCCGGAGCAGTGCGCGGGAAGCTGCTCAACCGGATTGCCGACCTCATCGAACGTGACGGGGACCTACTGGCCCGGCTCGAGGCTCTCGACGTGGGCAAGCCCGTGGGTCAACCGGCCATGCTCGACATTCCCAATGCCGCAGCCACGTTCCGGCACTTCGCCGGCTGGGCCGACAAGATCACCGGCAGCTCCATCCCCACTGCGGGATACTTCGGCCAGCCGACGCACTCGTACACCGTCCGTGAGCCGGTGGGCGTCATCGGCATGATCGTTCCCTGGAACACCCCGCTGATGATCGCCGCGTGGAAGCTCGCGCCCGCGTTGGCCGCCGGAAACACCGTGGTCGTCAAGCCGCCGGAGGATGCGCCGTTGTCCATCCTGCATCTGGCTCGTCTGATCGACGAGGCGGGAGTACCTGCCGGAGTGGTCAATGTTGTTCCAGGGCTTGGAGAAGTGACCGGCGACGCGTTGGTCGGGCATCCGGACGTAGACAAGATCAGCTTCACCGGCAGCCCTCGGGTCGGCAAGCTCATCGCCAAGAAAGCTGCAGATACGTTCAAGCGAACCACGCTCGAACTCGGCGGCAAGTCCCCGCAGATCATTCTCGAGGACGCGGATCTCGAGGCGGCGATCAACGGAACCGCGATGGGATTGTTCTTCAACCAGGGCCAGGTGTGTGCGGCCGGTACGCGGGTTCTGGTGCATCGCTCGCTGTATTCGCAGGTGGTCGACGGTCTGGCCGCTGCGGCGTCGGCTCAGGTTCTGGGTGATCCGTTCGATCCGTCGACGACGATGGGTGCGCTGGTCAACGCGAAGCAGCGCGACAGCGTTCTGGGGTACATCCAGGCCGGACGCGACGGTGGAGCGCGAGTGGCGGCGGGTGGCGGACGGCCCGACGGCGCAGGGTATTTCGTCGAGCCGACGATCTTCACCGACGCGGACAACGACATGAAGATCGCGCAGGAGGAGATTTTCGGCCCCGTGGGCACGGTGATTCCGTTCGACACCGCCGACGAGGCCATCGCCATCGCCAACGGCACGGTGTACGGACTGGCCGCGAGCATCTGGACCCGAGACGTGTCGAGGGCGCACACCCTTGCTGCGCAGGTTCGTTCCGGCGCGGTGTGGGTGAACGGTTGGGCCGCAATCGATCCCGCACTCCCCTGGGGAGGCATGAAATCCAGTGGCACGGGCCGTGAACTCGGATGGGCCGGAATCGAGGCCAACACCGAGGAGAAAGTCGTCACGATCGTTCTGTAGAGCTGACGCAGGTGAGCGGAACCTCGTAGCAGGGGTCGAAGTTCCGCTCACGTGGGGTAACGCGGTGTTTACCGACGGAAGCGCGATTCGTAACGAGCAGGTCGGAAGATTTAGTTCAACGGACGTAGAACAACGTCCGAACGGATCGGAAGGCGATGATGACGATGCCCGAACCCTAGGTCCGAGCAGGGAGCCGCTACCGTAGGGCTGTGCCGAAGCTCGTGGATCACGACGAACGCCGCCGCGCGATCACTGCGGCAACCCGGCGTTTGATCGCTGCCAAGGGGATCGATGCCGCGAACATGCGGGACATCGCGACCGAGGCGGGATACACGAACGGTGCACTGAGCCACTACTTCGCGGGCAAGGACGAGATTCTCCGCACCGCATTCGAGCACGTCTTCGAGGCAACGAACCGCCGTATCGACGAAGCTCTCGGCGATGCAACGGGATTCGATGCCCTCCGCATCTTTTGCCGAGAAGTGATGCCGACGACCGAAGAGACTTTGCTCGAGGCGAGAATTGCAGTCTCGCTGTGGCAACGCGCAATGTACGACGAGCACATGGACGACACGAACCGTCGATCCTTGGTGTCGTGGCGGGCGCGGATGGCGGAGTTTCTCGAGCAGGCTCGTGCGGAAGGCGACGCCGGCGACTTCGACGTCGATCTCGCCGTCGAAACGTTGCTCAACATGATGATGGGTATGCAGATTCTTGGCGTGCTCACTCCCGATGACACCACTGCCGACCGGCAGTTCGAGATGCTCGATCGGTTCATAGCTCAGCTGTAGTCACCCTGCGTGCGATTCGGTCCTGCCCGCATGCCTTCGTTATTCAACGTCTGTAGAACCAACACCCGACCTCGAGGAACATCCATGCCAACCCTCACGCCCCACGCAATCGACCACGCCTTGTCGTTGCCCACCGAAGACGAGATCGCACAGGTTCGGAATGTCGTCGACGACGCCGGATTCGTCACTGCTGCAACCCGGTTCGTCTACGTCGGACTGGACGAACCGGACAAGGCCGAGCTGTACGTCGCCGAACCGACCACCCGACGTACCTTCCGGGTGCTGTTGCACGACATCTCGACACCCGATGCCGTCGATCTTCTCGTCTCTCTCGACGAGCGTCAGGTGATCGGCTCCACGCGGCTCGACGCGATCCGTGACGGCCAGATGCCGGTGCTCGACGAGGAATTCGAGCTCGTCGAGAGCGTGCTCTCCACCGATCCGGACTGGCTTGCCGCGCTGGCCGCGCGCGGACTGGACGTAGCACACGTTCGAGTGGCACCCCTTTCAGCAGGGGTGTTCGACTACCCGGGCGAGCACGGTCGACGCATCCTGCGCGGCCTGGCCTTTCGTCAGGACTACCCGGCCGATCATGCGTGGGCGCATCCCATCGACGGTCTGGTCGCCTTCGTGGACGTGATGAATCGGACGGTGGACAAGGTCGTCGACCTGGGTGCGGTTCCCATTCCGGAGGAGTCGGGAAACTTCGACGATCTGTCCGTCACCGGCCCGCTGCGCACCACGCAGAAGCCGATCGAGATCACTCAACCCGACGGCCCGAGCTTCACGGTTCGGGGCAATCTCGTCGACTGGGAGAAATGGTCTTTCAGGGTCGGCTTCGATGTGCGTGAGGGCCTGGTGCTGCACCAGATCGGGTTCGAGGACGGGGGTACCGTGCGCCCGATCGTTCACCGCGCTTCGATCGCCGAAATGGTTGTCCCCTATGGAGATCCGTCCCCGGTTCGGTCGTGGCAGAACTACTTCGACACCGGTGAGTATCTGGTGGGACGGTACGCGAACTCACTCGAACTCGGGTGCGACTGCGTCGGCGATATCACGTACTTCGACGCCGTGATCGCCGACGAATTCGGCAACCCGAAAACGCTGACCAACGCCGTGTGCATGCACGAGGAGGACTTCGGAGTGCTCTGGAAGCACACCGATCTGTGGTCGGGCTCGCAGGAGACCCGCCGCCAGCGCCGACTCGTGATCTCCTTCTTCACCACCATCGGCAACTACGACTACGGATTCTTCTGGTACCTCTACCTCGACGGCACCATCGAATTCGAGGTCAAAGCAACCGGAATCGTATTCACGTCCGGGCATCCCGGTGGTGACTACCCCTACGCAACAGAGATCGCCCCTGGACTCGGAGCGCCGTGCCACCAGCATCTGTTCAGTGCGCGACTCGACATGATGGTCGACGGTACCGGCAACTCCGTCGAGGAGATCGAGACCCGCCGGGTACCGATGGGACCGGACAACCTGCACGGCAATGCCTTTGCTCTGCAACACACCCCACTGGCCACGGAAGCCGAGGCGCAACGTATCGCCGACGGCACGGTGGGCCGCGTCTGGCACGTCACCAATCCGACCTCGCTGAGCCGGCTCGGAAAGCCCGTCGGATACACGCTGCACCCCGAAGGCCAGCCATTGCTGCTGGCCGACGACAACTCGTCGATCGCGCGACGTGCCACGTTCGCCACCAAGCATCTCTGGGTGACGCAGTTCGACCGAAGCGAACGTTATGCCGCAGGCGATTTCGTCAATCAGCATCATGGGGGAGCGGGTCTGCCGGCATTCGTGGCGTCGAACCGTAGCCTCGTCGACGAGGACATCGTGCTGTGGCACACCTTCGGGCTCACCCACTTCCCGAGACCCGAGGACTGGCCGATCATGCCGGTGGACTACACCGGCTTCAAACTGAAGCCCGCGGGATTCTTCGATCGCAACCCCACCCTCGACGTGCCGCGCTCGAGTTCTGCGCACTGCGCCGCCTCGAGCTGCGCGAGCGGTGAGCAGAATGTCTGAAACGCAATCGAATTCGACGGCAGGTGCGCTCCGCGGATCCATCGGCGTCGTCGGAATCGTGTTCCTGGTCATCGCCGCTGCAGCGCCGCTGACCGCCATCGGCGGGGCCCTGCCGGTCATGATCGCGACAGGCAACGGAGCTGGCGCTCCGCTCGCCTACATCGTCGCGGCCATCGTCCTGCTGATCTTCAGCGTCGGGTACGCGGCCATGAGCCGACACATGGTGGATACCGGTGCGTTCTACGCCTACGTGGAGAAGGGGCTCGGGAGAACCATGGGCCTCGGTGCCGCGGGTCTCGCGCTGCTGACGTACACCGCCATTCAGGCGGGCATCTACGGCCTCGCTGCATCGACCGTCGACAGCCTGGTCGTGAAGTACGGCGGACCCGACCTGCCGTGGTGGTTGTGGGCGCTCGGTCTCGTCGTGATCGTGGCGCTGCTCGGCTACCGCAGCATCGATCTCGGTGCCAAGGTGCTCGGAGTACTGCTGGTGCTCGAGATCGGCATCATCGTGATCCTGTCGGTCGCCGTGTTCGCCAAGGGTGGCGCCGCGGGCATCGACGTCGAATCGTTCACTCCCTCGGCCTTCTTCAGTGGATCGCCGGGAATCGCCCTGATGTTCGCCATCGCGTCGTTCATCGGCTTCGAGGCCACCGCGATCTACGGCGAGGAGGCGCGTAACCCCACGCGGACCGTTCCGATCGCGACCTACGCCGCCGTCGTCACCATCGGATTGGTGTACGCGGTGTCGAGTTGGGCTGTGGTACTCGCCTTCGGCAGTGCATCCGTCGCGCAGGCCGCTGCCGACGACACGGCGGGATTGACTTTCGCCGCTGCCGCCCAGTACTTGGGCCCGATGTCGGCGGACATCATGGAAATCATGTTGGTCACCAGTCTCTTCGCCGCCCTGCTCGCGTTCCATAACGCAATCGGGCGATACGTATTCGCACTGGCCCGAAAGGGAGTCGCCCCGTCGATGTTGGCACGCACCCACTCTCGGCACGGCTCCCCTTACATGGGGTCACTGTTCCAGACCGCCTCGGCAGCGGTGGTTCTCGTGGTCTTCGCGGCAGCAGGCGCAGACCCGGTGTTGCAACTGTTCACGTGGATGTCCGGACTTGCCACCGTGAGCATCCTGGTTCTGATGATCCTCACGGGCGGCGCGATCATCGCGTTCTTCCGTCGATCGACCGTGGATACGCGCACCTGGCACACCGTCGTCGCGCCTGCGCTGGGAACCCTGGGGCTGGTGGCGATTCTGGGCCTCGTGCTGGACAACTTCACGCTGCTGATCGGTGGTTCGGGAGTGCTCGCCGCCCTTCTGTTGATCGTCGTCGTGGCATTCTTCGTGGGAGGAACAGTGACGGCACGAGCGACTCGGAGTCGAACTCTCGAGACGACGGAGGTCTGACGCCGATGGTCATGACGGTGCTGATGGCGCTCGGTGCAGTGGGTGCTGTTCTCCCGCTGCTCGGACGTGGCAAGCACACGGGGCGGGTGCGGTGGGCTCACCTCTGCATGGGCACCGTCATGGCAGCCATGGTGGCCTTCGGTACCGACCCATCCATGGCACTGATATCGATACTCGCTCTCGTCGCGGTTGCCGTGCACGTCACCGCGGACGTGCCGAACAGGACCCGATCTATTCCATGCGCGGTGGACCTGACGTGCATGGCCGTGCTGCTGATGATGCTGCCGCCCATGCACTCCCACGCGGAATCGCAGGCGGCGACGCGGCACCGGCACGGAGTCGAGGCCGATCCGAGGATCATCGCCGCGCTGCTCCTGGTGGGGTGGATGGCCGTGACGATCCACCTGCTCCGCACCAACCCGCCCGGACGACGAGTGACCGCGGGTTCCGCATTGATGATCCTGGGAATGGCGCCGATGGCCTTCTGACCGAGCTCGCTTCGCCACTTGGTCGCTCCTGCAGGCTCCGCTCCCGGTGGTGCGCATCTGACCCAGAATGTGTGCGCGCAGCGACATGTTTGTGCCTGCGAATTCGGCCACTGTTGTGTCGACGGTCACAACAGAAAGAGGCGGCGCATGTCGACGGACTACATCGTAGTGGGAGCAGGATCAGCAGGAAGCGTCATCGCCAGGAGGCTTCTCGACGCCGGGCATACCGTGCACGTGATCGAGGCCGGACCGGTGGATACCGACCCGGCGATCCACTCACCCCAGGGCTGGCCGACACTGCTCGGCGGATCGCAGGACTGGGGACTGTTCACCACCCCGCAGAAGCACGCCAACGATCGGCGGATCTTCTGGCCGCGTGGACGCGTACTCGGCGGCAGCTCGTCCCTCAACGGAATGATCTACGTCCGAGGACATTCCAGCGACTACGACGGGTGGGCGTCCGCCACCGGCGATGCCGGGTGGTCGTGGGAGAACGTACTGCCGCTGTTCAAGCGCTCGGAGTCACACGAGCTCGGAGCCAACGAGTTCCACGGCGGCGACGGGCCACTGCCGGTGTCCATCATGGGCACCCCGCATCCCCTGGCGGCTGCCTTCGTGGATGCGGCAGTCGAGCACGGGCACAAGCTCATCGACGACTTCAACGCCGACGAGATGGTCGGCGCGGGCTACAACCACACCACCACCCGTGACGGTGAGCGGATGAGCGCGTGGAAGAGCTTCGTCGGCCCGGTGTTGAGCAATCCCGATCTGATGGTGACCACCGGGGCGCTCGTGCACAAGGTGGTGCTCGAGAACGGCCGAGCGGTGGGGATCGAGTTCAGCCGAGGCGGCTCCAATGTACAGAAGTCGTTCGCCGATCACGAGGTGATCCTGTGCGGCGGAGCCATCGGTTCACCGAAGGCGTTGATGCTCAGTGGAATCGGGCCGTCCGGGCATTTGGCTGAACTAGGAATCGACACAGTTGTCGACCTGCCGGGCGTGGGCGAGAATCTGCATGATCACCTGCTGCTGAGCAATATCTACGAGTCACTCGAGCCGCTCGCTGCCGGCACCAACAACCTGCTAGAGGCGCAGTTGTATGCCCGCAGCACCGGATGGGCAGGCGCTGCACCGGATCTGCAGCCGCTGTTCATGCACATTCCGTACCCGGCAGACGGATACCCGGTGCCAGAGAACGGCTACACCATCGCACCCGGCATCGTCGCTCCACGCTCGCGGGGGACCCTACGGTTGGCGTCCTCGGACCCGAGTGAACTGCCACTGGCGGATCCGAACATCCTGGCCGATCCGTACGACCTCGAAGCGATGGTCGACGCGGTGGAGATCTGCCGCGAGATCGGTGCCTCCGACGCGTTCGCGCCGTGGCGTAAGGCCGAGGTGGTTCCTGGACCGAGCGCGCGCACACGCGACGACCTGCGGGCCTATGTTCGCCAAACCGCTGGCACCTACCACCACCAGGTCGGAACCTGCAAGATGGGAGCCGAGTCGGACGTCGATGCCGTTGTCGGAGCAGACCTTCGGGTCCGCGGCGTCGAGGGGCTGCGCGTCGCGGACGCGTCGATCATGCCCACGGTGCCGTCGGGGAACACCAACGCACCGTCCATCATGGTGGGCGAGCGGGCCTCGGATCTGATCCTGGGAAGCTAGGGGATCGGACAGGCTTGTTGCACCCGCGAAACGTGGAGGTGACGTCGTCGAAGTGCAGTGACGTCACCATGGATGGTGCATGCCTCGTGCGGAGGTCATCGGTAGTCGAGCGGAGTCGACATGGTCGTGCACGATTTGTCCACCCACCGTCGAAGCGATCGATTCGAGGTGTGGCGGGAGGTGATCTGCCGTGAATTCACTCCGCTCACACCCGAGATCGAGTCGATCGTCGACGGCGGTTTCGATGCCCGCGTCGAATTGAGGCCACTCGGATCGACCAATCGCGCCGTGCTCGAGTCCGTGGGGCAACGCATCGCGCACGGAGAGACAGAAGTAGCGCACACCGGTGACGGCGTCTACTTCGTGAACATCCAATTGGCCGGTATCTGTCGGGTTCGCACGGAATCTGCAGGTGCCGTCAATGTCGTGCCCGGTCAATTCACCGTAGTGGACACCACTCGTCCGTACTGGTTCGACTACGAGGGTCCTTGGCGCGTCATGTCCTATCAGGTCCCGCACAGTTGCCTGGCGCACTCGGGCCTGTCGCAGGCCCCGACGATCGGGCGGCCACTGGATACGGGTGCGGGTACCGGCCTGGCACTGACGTCGATAATGAAGGCTCTGTGGGAGCTGGCCCCGGACGAGTCGACGTCGTCAGGCGTACATCTCGAGCGCGCCTTCTATGCCACCGTAGCGGCAGTTCTCGGTGAAACGTGGGGGACTGCCGCAGCTTCGTCGAGCGCGATCACAGCGGCAGCGACCGAATACATCCGCACGCATCTGGGTGACCCCGACTTGTCCGTTTCGGTTGTCGCGCGCGCGTTGTCCGTGTCGCCGCGGACCGTCCACTACGCCTTTTCCAAGGGAGCGTCGTTCTCCACGGTGTTGCGTGAGCACCGACTGGCTGCGATCGCTGCCGCTCTGCGAGATCCGAAAAACTCGGCCGGTATCTCGCGTATTGCGGTGCACCACGGCATGATCGATGCGAGCGCGTTCAGTAGGGCCTTCCGACAGAAGTACTCGATGTCTGCACGCGACTATCGGGCCCAGGCGCGCTTCTCTGCGTGAGGACCCGCGGACGTTGCGCACACGGCACAGAGTCTTGCGCTGCACAGCAAGACCATCGGAGCGCTCCGGCGGTGAGATGGGAGTCTGCAACTCGCCGACTGGAAAAGGACGCCCCATGCCCATCAGTTTCGACCTCACCGACCAGCAGGAAGCACTGAAGAAGGGCGCGCGTCAGTTCGCCGACACCTATCTCCACGACCTGTCCGCACAGGTGCGATCCACGCCGGACCCACTCGAACGCGCTCTGTTGGCGCGACCGGTATTCGAGAAAGCGGTGGAAGCGGGTTTTCTGAAAGGCCTGATTCCGATTCCCTTCGGTGGACTCGCCTCGAGCGGTGTGGACGCAGCGCTGTTCGTCGAGGAATTTGCCTCTGCCAGTCCAGATTTCACGATCAGTCTGGCGGGTCCCCTGATTGCTCTGGCTCCGGTGTACGAGGCCGGGACCCCGGAGCAGATCGCCCGTTTCGTCGCGCCGTTCCTGGTCGACTCCGGCAGCCCGGTGGCTGCCATGGCGTACAGCGAACCCGGTGGCAGTGCCAATTTCGACGCGCCGCTGCCTGCCGAAGGGACCCGGACAACCGCAATCCTCGACGGCGATCACTGGGTTCTCAACGGCGAGAAGGTCTGGGCGTCACATCTGGGAGGGTGGGACGGATTGGGACCCGACATCATGACGGTCGTATGTCGCACTCCTGGTGGCGTGTCGATCATCGTCGTCGAGCGCGAACAGCTCTCGACCGGTTTCTCGGTGGAAGAGGTGTACGACCTACCCGGTCTCAAGGGGTGCCTGACCTCGCGCGTCAGATTCGACAACGTCCGCGTCCCGAAGTCCAACCTGATCGGGGAGGAAGGGCAGGGAGTGCAACTGACTCGCAACGCATTCTTGGCGAGCGGTGCATCGATCGGAACGTTCTCCGTCGCCGCCATGCGCCAGGCCTTCGCTGCGGCATTTGCGTTCGCCACGTCGGAGAAGAGGGGCGGGCCGGTGCCGATCATCGATCATCAAGCGGTCGCCGACGTGCTCACCGACGCGAAAGGCAAGATCGAAGCGGTTCGATTGCTGTCGTGGCGTGCGCTCGACGCAGTGATGTCACAACATCCGAGCGCACTCGAAATGGCCCTGCACGCCAAGATCTTCGGATCCGAGACAGCGGTCGCGGTCATCAACGACCTGGTCAAGATCGTCGGCGTCGAGGCGTACAACCCGAGCTTCCCGATACTGCGGTATCTGGCGGACGCCACTGCGTACCCGATCATCGAGGGCAGTAATACCGGTGTACGTCGTCGGCAGATGCACGACGTGATGCGGACTGCGGGATGGGATCCACTCGGTGCCTCCGGGATGGCGTGAGGTCTCCAGCTCAGCCGGCGCGATACGCGCGCGGTGACATGCCGTACGTCTCCTTGAACAGTTTCGAGAAGTTCGAGGAATCAATCAAACCGTGACGCGCGCAGATGGTTCCGATACTGTCTGCGGCGAAACGGGGGTCGCGTAGTTCGCGGTGGCAACGGTCGAGTCGCCTGGATCTGATCCAGCCGGCCACGGTACGGCCGTCGGACTCGAACAACTTCTGCAAGTAGCGCGTCGAAATATGGAGTCGCGCAGCGATCGACGCCGTGGACAGTGTGGGATCGGACAGATGCGACTCGACGAGGCTCTTGGCCTCGATCAGTAGCGTGGAACCCGGCGCATCATGGGGAGCCGCATCGTCGAGCGCGGCACAGAGAAGGTCGAGCACCGCGTTCTCGAGCATCGGCGTCGCCGGCAGTGTTCCGTCTGCGGCGTTGCGGCGCAAATTGAACAGAAACGGCGAAACCAACGCGCCGACGCCGTGATCGCCCTCGATGCGACGCGCGGCAACAGTCGTCAACTCACGGGAATCGATGCGGAGCGCGTCGCGGGGGAACATCACCACGAACATCTCGAAGTCTCCGACGAAATGCAGATCGTACGGGGCACTGGTGTCGTACACCGCGAAGTCGCCCGGCTCCAGCACGGCCTCGCGGTCGTTCTGAACCAGCGTGCCGCGGCCGGTCAATTGCAGTCCGACCTTGATCAGGCCGGGATCGGCACGCTTGATGGTGGCGCGGGTGCGCCGCACGTCCACCTCGCGCCCGGCGACCTCGCTCAGTTGCAGCGATCCCAACGTCGACGACACCAGGGTGCCCTGGAACGGAGACCGCCCGGTGGACACAGCGTCGAGCGGCACGAACGCCGTCGAGACGTTCTCGCGCCATTGCTCGAAATCCTGTGCCACCGGGCTCATGTCATACGGCCGGGCGGTTGTCGATCAGCCTGCGGGCCTTACCGATCGAACGCTCCAACGCCGCCTGCGGCAGTACGTCGACGTTCACCGTCACACCGATCCGATTCTTGACCAGCTTCTGCAGCGTCACGCCAAGGCCGGCGTACTGATCGGACGGCACATCGGGCCTGGCCTCGACCCGCACCGTCAGGGAATCCATTCGGCCTGCGCGATCGAGTACACACTGGAACTGAGGTGCGAGCGCGGGGACACCCAGGATGAGCTCCTCGATCTGCGTCGGGAAGAGATTGACGCCGCGCAGGATGATCATGTCGTCGGTCCGGCCGGTGACCTTCTGCATCCGACGCATCGTGCGGGCCGTGCCCGGCAGCAGACGCGTCAGATCCCGGGTGCGATACCGCACGATCGGCATCGCTTCCTTGGTCAGGGACGTGAACACCAATTCACCCTCCTCGCCGTCGGGCAGAACTTCGCCGGTCACCGGATCGATGATCTCCGGGTAGAAATGATCCTCCCAGATGTGCAGTCCGTCCTTGGTTTCGACGCATTCCATCGCCACACCCGGTCCCATCACCTCGGACAGGCCGTAGATGTCGACGGCATCCATCGCCAGAGTGTTCTCGATTTCGGTGCGCATCTCCTCGGTCCACGGCTCGGCACCGAACACACCGGTCTTCAGCGACGTCTTCGCGGGATCGATCCCCTTCTTCACCATCGCGTCGACGATCGTCAGCATGTAGGACGGGGTGACCAGGATGGCGTCGGGCTCGAAGTCCTGGATCAGTTGGATCTGACGATCGGTCATGCCACCGGACATCGGAATGACCGTGCAGCCGAGTCGTTCCGCGCCGTAATGCGCGCCGAGCCCGCCGGTGAACAGTCCGTACCCGTAGGCCACGTGCACCTTGTCCGACGGCTTGACGCCACCCGCGCGGAGACTACGGGCGATGAGATCGGCCCAGTTGTCTATGTCCTTGGCGGTGTAGCCGACGACGGTCGGGCGACCGGTGGTGCCCGAGGATGCATGAATGCGCGAGACCTGGTTCTGCGGCACGGCGAACATGCCGAACGGATAGTTGGCCCGCAGGTCCTGCTTGGACGTGAAGGGGAACTTCGCCAGATCGCTCAGGTCCTTCAGGTCGCTGGGATGCACTCCGGCATCGTCGAATGCCTTCTTGTAATGCGCCACGTTGTCGTAGGCGTGCTGCAGAGACCACCGCAGACGCTCCAACTGGAGAGCGGATATCCGGTCGCGAGAAGCGAACTCGATGTCGGGGGTGTCGGTGGGGGTGGACAAGACGCTGGTCATGGCAGTCTCCGGGGGATCAGGCGTCGAAGTCGACGGTGACGGTGTCGCTGACGGGGAAGGTCTGGCAGGTGAGTACGAAGCCGGCGTCGACCTCGTTGTCCTCGAGCGCATAGTTGCGACGCATGTCGACATCGCCGAAGGTCACCTTCGCACGGCATGTGCCGCACACTCCGCCCTTGCAGGCGAACGGAAGATCGGAGCGCAGCTGCTCGCCCGCGTCGAGAATCGACTCGTCCTGAGGCAGTGCGCCTTTCACCTCACGGCCGTCGAGGATGATGGTGACCTCGCTGCTGGGCCCGGTGACGCCGGGCTCACGGTGCTTCTCCTGCGGCGGCGGAATGTCGTCGACGTAGAAGAGTTCGGCGTGGATGCTGCTCTTGGCGACGCCGAGTTCCTTCAGCACGTCCTGTGCGTCGTTGACCATCCCGAACGGACCGCAGAGCCAGAAGTGATCGATGTCCGGTGTCGCGACGACAGTGTCGAGTATCTCGCGCAAGCGCTCGGCATCGAGCCTGCCGCTGAACAACTCGACCTCACGCGGTTCGCGGGACAGGACATGAATGATGTCGAATCGACTGCCGTACTGGTCTTTGAGGTCGGCTATCTCCTCGGCGAACATCACGGTGCGTGTGCGCCGATTGCCGTACAGCAGAACCACTTCGGCATCGGGGTTGGCGAGGACGGAGGCCGCGATCGACAGCATCGGGGTGATGCCGGATCCGGCCGCGATGAGAACGTGCCTGCCCGCCACTGCCGGGTCTGCATGGAAATTTCCGGTCGGACCCTGAACGTCGACGCGGTCGCCGGCCTTGACCTCGCGGACGAGCCAGGATGAGAACAGGCCGTCGCTGACCTCGCGAACGCCGACGCGGGGACGCGAGCCCGCGGGTGCACAGATCGAGTAGGAGCGGCGATGCTCGACACCGTCGATCGTGCGGCTGAGCATCAGTGACTGACCCGGCTTGAAGTCGAATTCCTCGCGCAGATCCTCCGGTACGTCGAAGGTGACGGCCACCGCGTCGTCGCACAGTGATTCCACATCGGCGACGGTCAGGGTGTGAAACGGCTTGTTGCGCTGGGTCTTCTGTACGGGCTCGGCGGTGACGGTCATCAGATTTCCTTGACGTGGTCGAAGGGTTCGAGGCAGTCGTCGCACCGATACTGGGCCTTGCACAGCGTCGCGCCGAACTCGGACGTCAGACGGGTGTTGACGGAACTGCACTGCGGGCAGGCGATCTCGCGGGGTTTGACCGTCAGGGTCAACGGAACCGGGCCGGAGGTGCGGGTCGGAGCAGGACCGGGCGTCGAGTAGCCGGATTCGCGTAGCTTGCGCAGGCCCTCCTCGGAAATCCAGTCGGTGCTCCACGCCGGGGTCAGGCTGGTGACGATCTCGACGTCGGAGTACCCGTGATCGGTCAGCTTGTGCGCGATGTCGTCGCGCATCGTCGCCATCGCCGGGCATCCCGAGTACGTCGGGGTGATGGTGACGAGAACGCTTCCGTCCTCGCGGACTTCGACGTCACGGAGGACGCCGAGGTCGTCGAGGGTGAGCAGCGGCATCTCGGGATCCATGACGGTAGCGGCGATCTCACGCGCCGTTCGTTGAAGTGTGGTCACCAGACTCCCTCCGGATGTGCCCTGGCCACTACCTGCATCTCGGCGATCAACGGCCCGAAGGCTTCGGTATGAATCCCACGTCGACCCCCGCGGCCACCGATGGTGCCGACGGATTTACCCTCGGGTGCCTCGAGCTCGGCGGCGTGCAGAACCTGTGCGAGAACGGAATCGAACTCCTCGCGAACATCCCGAGGGTCGACGGCAACGCCGACCTCGGCCAGGGCGATCTCCTCGTCCGTGGGGAGAAACAGCTCGGAGACATACGGCCAGATTCTGGTCACGGCGTCGCGCACTCGTTGCTTGGATTCATCGGTTCCGCAACCCAGCGTCACGACCCAGCGCGCGGCGTAATCACGATGGTAGGTCAGCTCTTTGACGCCTTTGCTCGCGACAGCGGCCAGAACCGGATCGCGAGATTCCTGCAGACGGGTGAAGACGGCGAGCCGCCACGTCGCGAACACCAGCAGGCGGACCTGGGATTTCGCGAAGTCACCGTTGTCGAGTTCGGTGAGTCGCACACACCGGAAATCTGCCTCGTCGCGGAAGAACGACAGTGCATCCTCGGCCGGTGCGGGAGAGGTGTCCGAAATGAACGGCACCACCGTCGGGTCTGCTTTGGCGGCGCGGGCCAGCAGCAGCCGAGCCTGGCCGAGGAGATCGAGGCCGACGTTGGCCAGGGCCACTTCCTCTTCGAGCTCCGGTGCGCGAGTGCTCCACTGCGCCAGTCGCTGCGAGCTGATCAGCGCGTCGTCGCCGAGCATGAGGCAGTATGCGGCAAGGGCTTTCAGGTCGACGTCGTCGGGGACGGTGGTGTCGACTCCGGCGAGGGGGTCGTCGAAACTCGTTCCGAATGCCCACTGTCCGTGCGAATCCTCGTCGACGAGGCCCTCGTAGGCGCTGTCGTGATCAGTCATCAGTGCTTGTCCTCTTGAAGAATGGGTCTCACATGTGCGGGACGTTGTCGGGGATCTCGTAGAACGTCGGGTGGCGGTACACCTTGTCGCCACTCGGTGCGAAGAAGGGATCCTTCTCCGACGGGGACGACGCGACGATCGAATTGGACGGAACCACCCAGATGCTGACGCCCTCGTTGCGACGGGTGTAGACGTCGCGAGCGTGCCGCAGTGCCATGTGGTCGTCGGCAGCGTGCAGCGATCCGACATGCACGTGGTTCAGGCCGCGCTTGCCGCGCAGGAACACCTCGTACAACGGCCAATCAGCCTTGACGGCTTCTCTTTTCGGCTCGACCGGAACGTTGTCGGTGGGAACTGCTCCGTGGCCGCCCTCGGCGGTGAACTCGTTCATGATGCTGCGTTCCTTGCTGCGAATGCGGTTGCGGCCTCACGGACCCAGGCACCGCCGTCGTGCGCTGCGCGACGGTTCGCGATGCGCTCGACGTTGGAGGCGCCGTTGCCCTTGATCACCTGCATGAACTCGGACCAGTCGGGCTCGCCGAAATCGTGCGACTTGCGCTCCTCGTTCCACTTCAGATCCGGGTCCGGGAACGTGACACCCAGAGCCTTTGCCTGCGGGATCGACATGTCGACGAAGCGTTGGCGCAGTTCGTCGTTGGTGTGACGCTTGATGCCCCACTTCATCGACTGCTCGGTGTTGGGGGACTCGTCGTCCGGCGGACCGAACATCATCAGTGCCGGCCACCACCAGCGGTTCACCGACTCCTGGACCATGGCGCGCTGCTCCTCGGTGCCGCGCATCATCGTCGCCAGTAGTTCGTAGCCCTGGCGCTGATGGAAGGATTCTTCCTTGCAGACGCGGATCATCGCGCGTGCGTACGGTCCGAAACTGCTGCGGCACAGGGGAACCTGATTGCAGATAGCTGCGCCGTCGACGAGCCAGCCGATGGTGCCCACGTCGGCGTACGTCAGGGTGGGGTAGTTGAAGATCGAGGAGTACTTCTGCTTGCCCTCGATGAGCTTGACCGTCAGGTCGGCGCGGTCCGCTCCGAGCGTCTCCGCGGCGGAGTAGAGGTAGAGGCCGTGGCCGGCCTCGTCCTGCACCTTGGCCATCAGAATCGCTTTGCGGCGCAGCGACGGCGCGCGGGTGAGCCAATTGCCCTCCGGCTGCATTCCGATGATCTCGGAATGCGCGTGCTGGGCGATTTGCCGAATGAGTGACTTGCGATAGCCGTCGGGCATCCAGTCTCGCGGCTCGACGCGCTGCTCACGGGAAATGGTGTCGTCGAACCCGTCCTGAAGCGTTTCGGCGGACAGGGTGTTTGACGTGGTCATAAGTCCTACTTTCATTACCGAATGATCGGTTGGTAACCAGTATGCCTCGAAGTGACCCCGGGCACAAGAGCGGCTGCGCCGCACGTGCGCGAAACCTCGTAGCAGGGGTCGAGTTTCTGTTCACATGCCGACGAAGGAGGCTCTCGTCTTGTTCAGGAAGGCGTCGACGGCGGCCTTGTGGTCCTGCGTCTGTCCCAGAGCCGTTTGTGCCTGCGCCTCGCGGTCCAAGGCGTCGGACAGTCCGGATCGAGCGATCAGAGACTTGACCTGCCTGTAGGCCTGGGTGGGCCCGGCAGCGAGGGAGGTGGCCAACGTGCGTGCGGTCTCGAGTACGTCCCCGTCCTCGACGACGCGATGCACCAGACCCCAGTCGAGGGCCTGCGCGGCGGTAACCCTGTCGCCGAGCAGCATCAGACCCGCGGCCCGGCTCGATCCCAGCGCCTCGACCAACGAGTAGCTCAACCCCGAGTCGCTGGCCAGGGCGATGCCGGTGAACGCCGTCGCGAACGAGGACTTGGTGCCCGCAACCCGAATATCTCCGGCCAAGGCAATCCCGAGACCTGCGCCGACGCATGCACCGGGGATGGCCACGACGATCGGTACCTCGAGCGCAGCCAGTCCGCGAATCACCGGGTTGTAGTGCTCACCGACGGTATCCATCGCCGTGGCCGGATCGGCCTCGAGTGCGGCGACGTGCTCGCCGAGATCCTGGCCGACGCAGAAGTTCTTCCCCTCTGCGGTGATCAGCACGGCGCGCACCTCGGGTGCAGCGGCCTTCTGGACGGCCTCCGCCAACGCAACCTTCGTTGCGACGTCGAGGGCGTTGTGTGCCTCGGAGCGCGCGAGGGTGATGATCGCCAAGCCGTCGGCGATGTCGAACCGTACCGTCATGTGTTCGTCCAATCGTGAAAGCCGCGACCGGACTTGCGTCCGATGTCGCCGCGAGCAACCATGTCTCGCAACAACTGCGGGGGAGTGAATCTGTCGCCGAGGGTCGACGCCAGGTGTTCTGCGATGGCGAGCCGAACGTCCAACCCGACGAGATCGGTCGACCGCAACGGTCCCATCGGATGCTTGTAACCGAGTTCCATGGCGCGGTCGATGGATTCGGCGTCGGCTACGCCTTCTTCCAGCATCCGAATGGCTTCGAGCCCGAGGCAGACTCCGAGCCGCGAGGTCGCGAAGCCGGGGGAGTCGTTGACGAGCACCTCGGTCTTGCCGAGGAGCGACACCCACTGCTGCACTCGCTGCACCACGTCTGCGGAGGTGGCGGGAGCGCGGACGATCTCGACGAGAGTCGACGCCGGAACCGGATTGAAGAAGTGCATCCCGATGAAGCGGCTCGGATCACTCAGTGCTGCGCCGAGTTCGGCGATGGAGATCGAGCTCGTGTTCGACGCGATGACCGTGCTGTCGGATGCGACTTTGTCTATCAGCGCCAACACCTCGACCTTGAGCGCCGGAATCTCGGGCACGGCTTCGACCACCAGGTCAAGGTCGGCCGGGAGGTCCGCGGGCCCGGCGACGGTGGAGACCCGCGCGAGAATCGCAGCGGGATCCTCACTGAGTTTGCCGCGCTCGTGCGCCCGATCCAACCCGGTCGAGACTCGACCGAGGGCCGCTTCTTGGTCGGCGGCTTCGGCGATGACGACGGTGGAACCGAGGGCCGCGAATACCTGCGCGATACCTGCACCCATGCGGCCGCCACCGACCACTGCCACCTTTGATGGAGCTGTCATTTCTTCTTCTCCAGAAATGCCGTCATCCGGCGTTGTTTGTCTTCGGTCTCGAACAGAACAGCCTGCGCGATGTCGTCGGCCCACGGGTGTGAACCAGGCGCATCGAGAATTTTCTTGGTCAGCTTCAGTGCCAGAGGTGCTTGCTTGGCAATGCGATCCGCGAGGGAATGCGCCGCAGCCAACGGCTCGTCGACGACGTCCAGTACCAGTCCAGAGCGGAGCGCCACCTCGGCGTCGAGCGTCCGGCCACCGAGAAGTACCTGCTTGGCGACGGACACTCCCACCAAAGTCGGCAACCGGTAGCTGGCCCCGGCGGCCGCCATGATGCCCAGCCCCGGTTCGGGATTGCCGAACACCGCCGTCGGCGACGCGAGACGGATGTCGCAGGCGTAGGACAGTTCTGCGCCACCGCCGAGGGCGTAACCGCGGACCGCGGCGATCGTCGGCAGGGGCAGTGCGGCGATGCGGTCGAACAGGTTTCGGTTGATGCCGCGCAATGCGTCGTCGCGGGTACGGGCCCGCAGCTGGTTGATGTCGGCACCGCCGGCGAAGTGCTCGCCCTGCCCCGTCAGGATGACGATCTTGGGATCCTGCTCCACGAGCGCGCACACCTCGTGCAACTCGCCGATCATCTCGGCATCGATTGCGTTGCGCTGCTTCTCGCGATTCAGGGTGACGACAACCCGGTCGGTCAGCTCCTCGACGACGAGCGTGTTCACGGTGCCTCGATCAACATCGACACGCCTTGCCCGACGCCGACGCACAGCGTCGCGAGCCCACGGGACGCCTTCTCACGTTCCATCCGGCCCAACAGCGTCAACAGGATTCGAGCACCGGAGGAACCCAGGGGGTGGCCGAGGGCGATGGCCCCGCCGTCGGCGTTGACGATGTCCTCGTTCAGCTTCAGTTGACGGATGACGCCGAGGGACTGGGCCGCGAAGGCTTCGTTGAGTTCGACGGCACCGAGGTCCTCGACAGACCACCCGGCGCGAGCGAGGGCCTTCTGTGTGGACGGCACGGGCCCGAGCCCCATGATGTGCGGCGCGATGCCTGCACTCGCACTGGTGACGATGCGTCCGCGAACGTCGAGGCCGTACTTGTTCACGGCCTCCTCGGAGGCCACCACCAATGCCGACGCACCGTCGGTGAAGGGAGAGGACGTTCCGGCAGTGACGATGCCGTCCTTGCGGAACACGGCCTTCAACGTCCCCAGCTTGTCCACTGTGGTTCCGCGTCGCGGTGTCTCGTCGCCGGTGACCTCGCCGTTCTTGGTCGTGACGGCCACGATCTCGTCGGCGAAGCGTCCGGCATCCTGGGCGGCGATGGCACGCTGCTGGCTGCGGAAGGCGAAGGCGTCGGACTCCTCGCGGGTGATGCCCTCGCTGAGCGCGACCTCCTCGGCGGTCTCGCCCATCGACAGGGTGATCTTGGGATCGGTCCCCGCGTCGTGGGAAGCGAAGGTCGGATTGGTGAATCGCCAGCCGAGGGAGGTATCGAAGATCTCCCCGGGCTTGGCCCATGCGGTTCCCGGCTTGGCCATGACCCAGGGCGCGCGCGTCATGGACTCGACGCCACCGGCCACGATGATCTCGGCCTCACCGCTGCGAATGGTGCTCGCGGCGTTGGCGACTGCGGTCAGTCCGCTCGCGCACAGACGGTTGACGGTGTATCCCGGCACGGTACGGGGGAGTCCTGCGAGCAGAACTGCCATTCTGGCCACATCGCGATTGTCCTCGCCGGCCTGGTTCGCGGCACCGAGAATCACCTCGTCGATTCGGTCGACGGGAACGCCCGAGCGCCGGACCGCCTCGGCGACGACGATCCCGGCCAGATCGTCGGGGCGCACGGTCGACAGCGCACCACCGTAGCGCCCGTGCGGGGTGCGTGCGCCGGCCACCAGAAATACTTCGCCCACTTCGAACTCCTTCGTACGGTTGCGTCATTGATAACCGAACATTCGGTCGTTTGGCAAGGCCTGCTGCCCGTGGTGCTGTGGAATCGGCCATCGGCTGAGAAGATGTGGCAATGACAACCGCACGCGCGCCGCGCAAGACCGGACAGCCAGGGCGGCCGGGATACGACCTCGATTCCCTCCTGGCAGTGGCGGTCAAGGTCTTCAACGACCGCGGATACGACGGCACCAGCATGGAAGTTCTGGCGAAGCGGCTCGGCATCACCAAGTCCTCGATCTATCACCACGTGTCCGGCAAGTCCGAGTTGCTCGAACTCGCGCTGTCGCGGGCTCTCAATGCACTGTTCGCCGTCACGACCGAGGATCGGGCCACGACCGGGCGATACATCGACCGCCTCGAATACCTGGTGCGACGCAGCGTGGACATTCTGTGCGCCGAACTGCCCTACGTCACGCTATTGCTGCGAGTCCGCGGCAACACCGACGTCGAGCGACGGGCCCTCGCCCGTCGCCGCGAATTCGATTCCTTCGTCACCGGGCTCGTGGTCGCCGCCGCCGAGGAAGGCGACCTGCGTCCCGGTGTCGACCCGGCGCTGGCGTCGAAGCTGGTGTTCGGCACGGTCAACTCCCTCATCGAGTGGTACCGCCCGCGCACCGGCGGATCGGTCGAGGAGTTGGCCGACGCGGTAGTGGCTCTGACCTTCGACGGGTTGCGTCGCACGTAGCCGGACAAGTCTTGACATCTCGGCGTTCGACGGCGATGGTAATTACCGACCGAACGTACGGTGAGATGGAGGCGTTGTGAGCAGACTTCTGGAAAGCTATGCCCAGGGAGCGTGGTATTCCGCGACCGACGAGGGAACGCCGCTGCTGAGCGCCGTCGACGGCAGCGAGATCGCTCGGGTGTCCTCCAGCGGCCTCGACGTCGCCGGCATGGTCGACTACGCCAGAACTGTCGGCGGCCCGGCCCTCGCCGCCTTGACGTTCCACGAACGCGCGGCCCTGCTGAAGCAGTTGGGCCTGACGCTGATGGCCGGCAAGGAGGAGTTCTACCAACTCTCCCGACATACCGGAGCCACCGTCCGTGATTCCGGCGTCGACATCGACGGCGGCTTCGGTACCGTGCTGAGCTACGCGAGCAAGGCTCGACGCGAGCTGCCCAACGACACTGTCTATCTCGACGGCGCGATCGAACAGCTCGGCAAGAAGGGCACCTTCCTCGGTCAGCACATCTACACCTCGCGGCGCGGTGTCGCCGTGCAGATCAACGCCTTCAACTTCCCCGTCTGGGGATTCCTCGAGAAGCTGGCACCCGCGTTCATCGCCGGCGTGCCGTCGATCATCAAGCCCGCCAGCCAAACTGCGTACCTCACCGAGCTGGTGTTCCGCCGGATCATCGAATCGGGATTGCTGCCCGAGGGATCGGTACAGCTGCTGTGCGGTAGTGCCCGCGGCGTCCTCGATCACCTCGGCGGTCAGGACTCCGTAGCGTTCACCGGAAGTGCCGATACCGCAGCGACTCTGCGGTCGCACCCCAAGGTCGTCGGCGAGGGATTGCACTTCACGGCCGAGGCCGACTCTCTGAACGCGTCCATTCTGGCTTCCGATGTTGCGCAGGACGATCCGGAGTTCGATCTGTTCGTCAAGGGCGTCTTCGTCGAGATGACATCCAAGGCGGGACAGAAGTGCACGGCCATCCGGCGCGTGTTGGTCCCGCAGGACTCGGTCGAGCCCGTCATCGAGGCGCTGAAGGCAAAGCTGGAGAAGGTCGTCGTCGGTGATCCGGCAGACGAGGGCGTCACCATGGGTGCGCTGGCAAGCATCGAACAACGCGACGAGGTACTCAAATCCATTCGTGGACTGACCAAGTCCGCTTCGGTGGTCTTCGGCGATCCGGAGACGGTGGATCAGCGGGCCGGCGCATTCATGGCACCGGTGCTGCTGAAGGCCGGAGACAAGACCGCGACCGAACCGCATGACATCGAGGCCTTCGGGCCCGTCTCGACCGTCATCGGATACGACAGCACTGCAGACCTTCTCGATCTCGTCGCCCGCGGCAAGGGTTCGTTGGTCGCCTCTGTCGTGACCAAAGATTCGGCCATCGCACGCGAGCTCGTACTCGGGTGCGCTCCGTACCACGGTCGCATCCTGGTGTTGAACTCCGAGGACGCAAAGGAATCGACCGGCCACGGATCTCCGCTGCCAGTTCTGGTGCACGGCGGACCGGGCCGGGCAGGCGGTGGTGAAGAACTCGGCGGTATCCGCGGCGTGCTGCACCACATGCAGCGCACCGCAATTCAGGGAACCCCGGACGTTCTGACGGCCATTGGCAACAAGTGGGTCACCGGCGCGAAGCAGACGACCGGCGACGTCCACCCGTTCCGAAAGAACCTCGGCGAGTTGAAGCTGGGCGACACCATCATCGGTGGCCCACGACAGGTCACCCGCGCCGACATCGATCACTTCGCCGAGTTCACCGGCGACACCTTCTATGCGCACACCGATCCCGAAGCGGCAGCGGCCAATCCGCTGTTCGGCGGCATCGTGGCGCACGGCTACCTGGTGGTGTCGCTGGCCGCCGGGCTGTTCGTCGACCCGGCACCAGGCCCCGTGCTCGCCAACTTCGGCGTCGACAGCCTGCGCTTCCTGACGCCTGTCAAGGCCGAGGACTCGTTGACGGTCACGTTGACGGCCAAGCTGATCACACCGCGCCAGAGTGCCGACTACGGCGAGGTGCGCTGGGACGCAGTGGTTGTCAACCAGAACGGCGATCCCGTCGCGACATACGACGTGCTGACTCTCGTCGCGAAGCCCGAGGTCGCGTCATGAGCGTGCGAGTGGCCGTCTGTTACGGAATGCCCGAGGACCCTGCCGCATTCGATCGTCACTACGCCGACGTGCACGTCCCCCTCGCTCGCGCTGTCCCCGGTCTGATCGACTTCACCTGGGGCACGCTCGACTCACTCGACGATTCACCACCGCCGTACTACGCGATCGCCAGCCTGTACTTCGCGGACGAGACGTCGCTGAAGGCAGGATTGGCCTCGCCCGAGATGACAGCGGCAGGCAAGGATCTGCGCAATTTCGCGACCGGTGGGGCCGTCATGTTCACTCAGAATGAGCGATCGGTGTTGGAGCCGTGACCGATTCGCCTATCGCCCGCGAGATGTTCGAGGTCGACGCCGCGTCGCGCAAGCTAGGCATCGAATTGATCGAGTTGTCACCCGGGCACGCCAGGATGTCGATGGTCGTGACCGAGGACATGGTCAACGGCTATGCCATCACCCACGGCGGCTACGTGTTCCTGTTGGCGGACACCACGTTCGCGATGGCCTGCAACTCGCACGAGGACTCGGCCGTCGCGGCACGTTGCGACATCCGATACCTCCGTCCGACGAAGGCCGGGGACGTGCTGGTTGCAGATGCCGTCGAGCGTGCGCGGTTCGGCCGGAACGGCCTCTACGACGTGTCGGTGACGTGTCGAGACGAGCTGGTCGCCGAATTCCGAGGTGACAGTCGCACCGTGGCCAGGTAGTCGGATCTGCTCGGAAGTACGGTGAGTCGATGACCACTGTCGATCTGTCTGTCTTGGCCGACGCCACGGCGGCTGCTGTGGGCGGCGCGGTATCGGTGATGGACCCGGCCGGCTACGTCGTGGCCTACTCGTCGCTGCCCGGGCAACCGATCGACGACGTGCGGCGCGACGGGATTCTCGGCAAGCAGGTTCCGGCCGAGTACATGGCGCACCATACCGACGAGGAGTTCCGGCGCAGTTCCACTGTGCGCATCGTCGCCGTAGCCGGGGTGCTACCTCGCCTGGCCGTGCCGGTAACTAGTGGCGGCGAATATCTCGGTTCGATCTGGTGCATTGTCCCCACCGCGGCAGTGTCTCCGCCCGAGCCGGCCGCGATGGCCGCATTGCTACGGGCAGCCGCCGAAGCAATACCGCTGCTGAGTCAGCGACCACAGGCGGTGGGCGTCGAAAAGCCCAGGGCACGTGAACTACTGACCGATCCAGCCGCCGTCACACCTGATGGGCAGTTGTACACAGTGCTGGCCACTCGGGTGCAGTCGGACCGGCCGGACGCGGCCGCGTCGCGACTGCGGGGGATGCTCGACCTGACCTTCGGGCAACAGCTCGACTCGGGTGCTGTCGTGATCGACGGTGCAGTCTTCCTCGTGATGCGTTCCGAAATCCCAATCACCGTAGATGAATTCGAGCATGTTCGACGCAGGGCTGTATCTGCCCTCGGAATTCCGGTGACGTTCGCGCTCGGTGGACCGGACGAGCGCCCGATGACTGCTCGAGTGCATGCGCAGTGGGCGCTCGACGCCTGCGAGGACGGTGCTCCGACCATCATGTTCGAGGACGTTCGAGTCCAATCCGCGCTGCGCAGGGCAGGGGCAGTTCTGTCGGAGGTGTCGTTGGCGTTGCCTGCCGTCGAGCGGATGCTTTCCTGCGATGCTTCGGAAGGTACCGAGTACGCCGCGACGGTGCTGGCGTTGTTGGCGCACGAGTCCAACGTCGCCGCCGCAGCTGCATCGCTGTACCTGCACCCCAACACCTTCCGCTACCGACTCCGGCGTACCAAGGAGTTGTTCGGTCTCGATCTCGACGACGCGGACACCCGGTTGCTGGTCTGGATGTCGCTACGGCTCAGGGCCGGGCGGTGAGGACCTTCCCGGGGTTGAGCAGATAGTGCGGGTCCAGCAATTCCTTGATGCCACGCTGTAGTTCTGCTGCGACCGGATCGAGTTCGGTCTCGAGTAGGTCCCGCTTGAGCAGTCCCACCCCGTGCTCGCCGGTGATGGTTCCACCGAGTGAGAGGGCGAAGGCCGCGATCTCGTCGAACGCGCTGTGCGCTCTGGCCAACGATGAGGGGTCGAGGGGGTCGACGATGACCGTCGGATGGATGTTGCCGTCCCCTGCGTGGCCGACGACTCCGATGACGATGCCCAGCCGGTCTGCCACCCGGCCCACCTCGTCGATCATCGTGGCGAGTTGTGAAATAGGAACGGACACATCGTCGACCAACGGTGAGCCGAGACGCTCGAGTGCCGGGTACGCCAGTCGACGGGCCTGCACGAGCTGCTCCGATTCGACCTCGTCCTCGGCAACGGCCACATCGGTCGCACCGGCTGCGGTGCACAGTGCGGCGATAGCCTCGAGCTCCTGCACGGCACCGTCGCCGATGTCGGATTGGGCGATCAGCACTGCCGCGGCGTCGGTGCCGAAGTCCATTCGGGCGTAGGCGTCGATAGCGGCGATGGTGGTGCGGTCCAACAACTCGAACAGGCTCGGGGTGATACCTGCCGCACGAATCCTCGACACTGCCTCTCCTGCAGCGACAGTGGAGGGGAAGGTCGCAGCCATCGTCAGCGGAGTTGAACTGGGAAAGTCGAGGCCGACGGTGGCTTCGGTGATGATGCCGAGCGTTCCCTCGGAGCCGACGAACAGTTCGGCCAGAGAGAGCCCAGCGACACCTTTAACGGTGCGTCGACCGACGAACGTCGCGCGGCCGTCGGCGAGTACGACGCGCAGCCCACGGACGAATCGTGCTGTGACACCGTATTTCACGCAGCACAGGCCGCCGGCGTTGGTGGCGATGTTGCCGCCGATCGTCGACGCCTCCCAGCTGGATGGATCGGGGAGGTACGTCAGTCCCTGCTGCACGGCAGCATCTTTCAACTCTTTGTTGGTGACACCGGGTTGCACGACGGCGGTGCGGTTGACGACGTCCAGCTCGACGATCTTGTTCATGCGCCGGGTATTGAGGGCGATGGCTCCGACGCTGGCGTTCGCTGCTCCGGCCAGGCCGGTCAATGCTCCCTGTGGCACAACGGGAATGCGGTGTGCCGACGCGATGCTCATGACGGCCTGGACGTCCGACTCCGTGGTCGGCAGTACCGCCACCAGTGGCAGGGTGGATTCGCACAGAGCTGCCGAGTCGTGCCGATAACTGGCGAGAATGTCGGGGTCGGTCACCACCGCGTCGACACCGAGGGCGCGCATCAGTTCGTCGATGACCTGAGAGTGGTGAACGAGAGTCGACGTGGGTGCGGCCATGAGTTTGAGTATGACCGGCGTCACTGTCGACGTCTGCGTCGTTTCGGACGAAGCGAGAGGCCCCGATCGGTAGTTTCCGACGAAGTGCGTCCATCGCCTTGTTATGTACGCGACCACCTTGACAAACTACGGTGGCGCCGGTCACAGTAATTACCGACCGAATGGACGGTGAGTTTTATCCGATTCTGCGCTTGCACGTAGTCGCCGTCCTTCACCCATCGCAACCCGCCCCGCCCCACTCCGAACGGCCGCTCGATGCCCGAGCGCCGGAGCCCGAACGAAACGAGACAAGTCGATGTCAACACAGGTCGAGACGCCCGCCGGGGTGTCGCGTGAGCATCGCCGCGCCGCGATGGCCAGCATGGTCGGAACCACCGTCGAGTGGTACGACTTCTTCATCTACGCGCAGGCCGCGTCGCTCATTTTCGCTCAGCTGTTCTTCGCGCCGATGGGCTCGTCCGGACAGCTGGTCGCCTACGTGACCATCGGTATCAGCTTCGTCTTCCGTCCTCTCGGGGCCATCGTCGCCGGCTACTTCGGTGACAAGATCGGTCGCAAGAAGGTCCTCATCGCGACGCTGACATTGATGGGTGCGGCCACGGTCGGTATGGGACTGCTGCCGACCTACGCGACCATCGGCATCTGGGCTCCGATCATCCTGGTCGTGCTGCGCATCCTGCAGGGTTTCTCCACCGGCGGCGAGTGGGGCGGCGCGGCACTGATGGCCGTCGAGCATGCACCGAAGGGCAAGCGCGGAATCTACGGCGCGGCAACTCAGATGGGTGTTCCGCTCGGCATGCTCATTGCGGTGGGAACGTTGGCACTGTGCACCGGTTTGCTCAGTGAGGAGCAGTTCGAGGCCTGGGGCTGGCGTATTCCGTTCCTCATCAGCTTCGTGCTCATTCTCGTCGGCTTCTACATCCGCCGCCGCGTCGAGGAGACTCCGGTGTTCAAGGAGCTCGCAGAACGCAAGGAGCGCAACCACACTCCGGTTCGTGCACTGTGGCGCACCAACAAGAAGCAGGTCATGCTGGCCGCGCTGTCGTTCATCGGTACCAACGGCAACGGCTACATCATCGTCGGTGGATTCATCGTGGCGTACTCGACGAGGGAACACGGACTTGCTCGCGTGGACGTGTTGGTGGCCAGCCTGTTCGCGGCCATCGTGTGGGGAATCTTCACCCTCCTCGGAGCGTATCTGTCCGATCGCTACGCCCGAACCACGATCATGAACCTCGGCAACGCGGCAATGGTGTTGTGCGCCATCCCGTTCTTCCTGCTCGTCGACACCGGCGAATTGCATTGGATCTACGTGGCCCTCGGTCTCTTCGCCGTCGGACTCGGGCTGTCGTACGGTCCGCAGCCGGCTCTGTACGCCGAGATGTTCCCCGCAGCAGTCAGATTCAGCGGCGCATCCATTGGCTACGCCATCGGCACGGTGCTCGGTGGAGCTTTCGTTCCCACGATCTCCGAGGCACTGTTCAAGGGAACAGGCACCTCGATGTCGATCTCGATCTACCTGATGATCCTGGCCGCGATCTCCTTCGTTGCGACCTCACGAATCAAGAACCGTAAAGACGAGGATCTGAACGTCTGAGTTATCTGTGACGAAAGCCCCGAAACAATAGTGGTTTCGGGGCCTTAGTCATCGATGACCAGGCGACCCCGCCGCGCGCGCTATGCCCGCGATCCCACCCCACTCGTCGGATGACGAAGAGTTGCTCTTGGCCTTGTGAAGATAAGTGGCGAGCCGTGAGGGCCCTTGACAGGAACGTCGTTGGTCGTGCGATGATCCGGGATCGATCCAGGGCAAGTCAACAGGCGGGTGGGACGTGGCAGACACCACAGCAAACAGCTGGGCACGGTTTTGGGCAGTCGACCTCCACGTGCATACACCGGCCTCAAGTGACGCCAGAGACCAAGATTTCGGTTCGGCGGCGGACATCGTGAGTAAGGCACTCGAGGTAGGCCTAAGCGCCATTGCAGTCACAGACCACAACACCGTTGCGTGGTGCAGTCAGATGACGGCGGCTGCCCGTGGCACAGACCTTGTGGTTCTCCCTGGTTTTGAGTTGAGTACACCACAAGGGCATCTGCTCGGCATCTGGGAGGAAGGAACGGCATCTTCCGCCATTGAAGACGTGTTGATACGGGTGGGAATCGAGCGCGAGCACCTTGGTGATCTAAACGTTGTGGCGACTAAGAGTATGAGTGAATGCGCCGCGGAAATCGCCGCAAAAGGCGGACTCGCCGTGGCCGCCCATATCGACAAAGAGAAAGGAATTCTTACCCAACCGAGCCCGACCTATGTCAACCATCTTTTGGCCGACCGGAAGATCAACGCGTACGAATACGTACTGAGAGAGACTCCAGCCAAGGTCGCCGCAAAGCTTGGCGACACCCGCGAACCCGCCCTGATTCAAAGCTCAGACGCATACGACGCGACAATCAGCCGCCACTCCGCCTCTGGAATTGGCATTCGGCGAACCTGGATCAAGGCTGCCCGTCCTGACCTCTGTGGGATTCGATATGCGTTGGAGGATCACGAATTGCGGGTTCGACTGTCCGATCCTGCCGCATGTGCCCCCCACCCCACCATTAACTCGGTCGCTATCTCGGCGGGATTCCTCGGCCAAACCGCCTTCGGTTTTAGCCCTGAGCTCAACTGCCTACTAGGTGGCACCGGTGCCGGTAAATCACTGGTTTTGGAGGCGCTCCGGTTTGCGCTCGACCAGCAAGTTGATGCAGAACTTTTCAAACGCATCCGCCACGAGGTCGACCAGCGACTCGCTCTTGCACTGGGCGATGGTACGCAGGTCGCAATCGAGATCAGTACGCATGTGGGGTTATTTCGAATCAGACGAACGTTCCGCGCCCTTAACGGCTCCGAGCCGATCGTTCAGCAGGACGTTGCCGGGGAGTGGGTAGACGTGGATCGTAATCCGTCGAGCCTCATCACGCTGGCCGCGTTCTCCCAAGGCGAGATACTGGAGTACGCAAGGCAGCCAGTCGGCCGCATGGGTCTAGTTGACGCCAAGCTTGACCTGGAGGATGTTGAGGCGCGCATCGCGGCGAGCACGCTGCGGCTACGCGCCAACGGGATCGAACTGATTGCGTCACGTGACCGAGTGCAATCGTTGACCGAAGACGCAGCTGAAGCCGAAGCGCTTAAGTCACGAGAGCGTGAACTATCACACCTCTTTGACGGCGATCTAGTCAAAGCTCAGGGTCGCTGGACCGCGGAGAAGAGCGCCCTAACTGGGCTTGTAGAAGAAGTCGAGCAGTTGACCTTCATTCCGCCACCTATTCCAGGTCCAGTTGCCGCCAAGATCACGCCGGAGCACGACGATGAATTCGCTCGAATCCTATCTGCGCGTAAGGCGTTCGCGGACGAAGTCAGTTCAGCTAGGTTGGCCATCGATAAGAGTTTAGTCAATTTTCAAACGACTGTTCGCACAGTAGCGAGCGAGCTAGACGCTAAGTTCGAGGTCTTTAAGAACCGACTAGACGATGCTCTCGCCGAGTCCGGAGCGAGCTCGCTACCCCTGCTGCGGACTGAGCTTGAGGGTATTCAACTAAGGCTGAACAAGGCCGAGAGCGCCGCGCAGACTCTCGCGAGCGACGCGCGGCCTGAACAATCTCGCTTGAACAAAGAGCGCGACGAGCTGCTGACCGAACTTAAACGGGCGCGAGACGACCGTCGATCACTTAGGCGTGCCCGTGCTGACGAACTGAACCGCAAAACAAGCGGCTTTGTAAAGATTGACATCCCCAGCAGGGGTGATACGACGGAGTTCCGAAATGCCCTCGAAGAGCTTAAAGTTGGCTCACGTCTGCGTGAACAGGTACTCGACCTGATCGCCGGTGGGATCAGGCCGTACAACCTCGTGCGAGCGATCTGGAGTGGAGACCCCACCTTGGCCGGCGACTTGCCCGAAGGAGTCACCGCTACAGAAATTTCCCGCCTTGTGGCCGCCGTTGCTGACAGGGATCTCTGGCAACAACTCTTTCAGACCCAGCTCATCGATACCCCGGATGTCCTCAACGTTAAGTTTCGAAAGCCAGAGGGCAAGGACTATGCCCGGATTGAGGATCTTTCCCATGGCCAGAAGTGCACAGCGATCCTCGTGATCCTGTTGGCAGACGGCGATACCCCTGTGCTGATTGACCAACCAGAGGATGCGCTCCACGCTCCGTGGATTGAGGAATACCTTGTAGACCGATTGAGAGATCTCAGGGGTTCCCGCCAGTACATACTTGCTACTCGCAGCCCGGGGCTAGTCGTCAGTGCTGACGCTGAGCAGCTGATCACCATGAGAGCAACCGCCAACAGTGGCGAAGTGGAAGCATCCGGCTCGCTAGAACGATACGATCTCAACAAGCTGGCACTTCATCACCTTGAGGGCGGGCGTGGCGTGTCCCCGGTGAACGGGGCCATCTTGTTTTAGAGTCTTGTTGCCCCTGACGTGGGCGGATAGGACGATGGAG